>JAQSYE010000267.1 GCA_029256305.1 Lacrimispora sp.
AAAAACCAACAAGTGAAGTTCGTAGGAAAATGACGATTGTCTGCCGAAGGAGTAACACTCTCAGGCATCCGGAGTACCGGATAAGGACTATGAATGGATGTGGCTCTGGAGAATCTCATTAATGAGTGCCGAAGGTGCAAGGCGCGGGAAACCGTGTTAATCTCTCAGGCAAAAGGACAGAGTATAAGTTCAAACGTTTAGTGGCAGTGATGCCCTTATTTGTTTGCTTTCAGAGCCAAATCATCCCGTATGGTTTGGCTTTTTTTAGTAAAAAAAAGAGAGGGTCTATCACATGGAACAATTTACACAGCTGGTTGATCAAGTCAGCAGCATTGTCTGGAACAGCATTTTACTGTATCTGCTGGTGGGAACAGGAATTTTATTTACTGTGCGCACACGATTTGTGCAGGTCAGAAAGTTTGGGGAAGGTTTTAAACGGATGTTCGGAAGTTTTAAGCTGAATGGCGAAACTGCGGGCAAAGACGGAATGTCTTCTTTTCAGGCCTTAACTACGGCAATTGCCGCACAGGTAGGAACGGGTAATATTGCAGGCTGTGCAACAGCACTTTATTCTGGAGGACCCGGCGCAATTTTCTGGATGTGGGTCAGTGCATTTTTTGGAATGGCAACCAACTATGGAGAAGCGGTCCTTGCTCAAAAATATAAAACAGTTAATTCACAGGGAGAAGTAACGGGAGGTCCGATTTATTATATCAAAGCCCGTTTTAAAGGAACTGTCGGTAAAGTGATGGCAGTATTTTTCTCTCTGGCAATTATCTTTGCCCTGGGATTTACCGGCAATATGGTTCAGGCTAATTCCATTGGTCTTGCATTTCACACTGCTTTTGGTCTGGATCCCATGATTGTTGGAATTGTGATTGCAGCGATTGCGGCATTTACCTTCATGGGCGGTGTGAAGCGAATTGCTTCACTGACAGAAAAACTTGTACCGATTATGGCCGGATTTTATATTATGGGATGTCTGATTGTGCTGGTAATCAACCACAGTGCTATTTTGCCTGCTCTTCAATCCATTGTGATTGGAGCATTTCGTCCCCAGGCATTATTTGGCGGAGCTGCAGGAATCGGAGTTCAGAAAGCCATGCGCTATGGCGTTGCAAGAGGACTTTTTTCCAATGAGGCAGGTATGGGTTCTACCCCTCATGCACACGCAATTGCTAAGGTAGAGAAACCTCAGGATCAGGGCGTCATGGCGATCATGGCTGTATTTATCGATACCTTTGTGGTTCTAAATCTTACTGCTTTGGTAATTCTTACCTCCGGCAGACTGGCACCGGGAGTGGAAGGAGCACCTCAGGGAACTGCGCTTGCCCAGGCGGCATTTAGTGAGGCATTTGGTTCCTTTGGAAACACGTTTGTAGCAATATGTCTTTTGTTTTTCGCATTTTCAACAATCATCGGCTGGTACTTTTTTGGTGAGGTAAATGTAAAAGCCCTTTTTGGCGCAAAAGCAACAAAAGTTTATGCTTTGATCGTTGTGCTGTTCCTGATCCTTGGATCATTTCTAAAGGTTCAGCTTGTATGGAATCTGTCAGATCTGTTTAATGCACTCATGGTATTTCCAAATCTGATTGCTCTTCTGGCCTCGTCCGGTATCGTAGCAAGGGCAGCCAGAGGGGAAGATATTATGGAATAGATGCTACTCCTTTATGCCGGTTAAAAATCCACTAAATTCATGGAAAAGTGATTCTTCCACTTTCTTCATCCATACAGTTATGCCGTTCTCAGACAGACTTAAAAGGATATGTATGGAACCAACGTATTCTCCCACCACGGATACAGGGAGGTATAGGGTTCTTGAGTCTGCCCACAAAGCTTTTACGGCGATTCTCTGCTCATAGCCATCTAAGATGCTCACAGCAGGCTCGGTAAAGGAGAAAGGGATTTTGTATGTCTTACCCGGTCCCCACAGGGTAAGACTGCCCCCTTTTGTATCAAAGGAAAGGGAGAGTCTAGTGAATCCCTGGCTACCAGACAGCAGCCGGTAAGAAGCGTCATGGAAAGAAGGACCGGTATAGGCAGGAGGATGGGGGACAGGGTTTAAGAACTCCTTCAGTCCATCATAAATCATATCAAGTATTTTTTGCTGTCCACCTCTGATGTTCTGGGTATCCGCCGTAATGACTAAAATCGTATCCGGTTCGGGATAGAAAAGTACATACTGACTGCCCATACCGTACATAGCAAAACCGCCTCTGATCTGCCAGATCTGATAGCCGTATCCCTGCTGTTCATCCAGTGTCTGTCCAAAATGAGCGGTGGGAACGTGAAAGGAAACAGCCTCTCTTAAATAATCTGCAAAAATTCCGCTTCCATGCCGGATTGTATCCATACAGAATCTGCCAGTCTTTAATAAATCTTCGGGATAGGCCATCAGGCCTGAGCCTCCCATTTCGCTTCCGAACGGATCTTTTATTATATACGCCTCTTTGGAAAAATCCAGTTTATCCAGACATTTTACCCTTAAATAATCAAGAACCCCTTTGCCTGTCAATTTTTTTACAAGTGCTGCTAACGTATGGGCGGCGGAAGTATCGTATAAAAAGATCTCCCCACTTTTATGAGTGGGTGCAACTTGAAAAAAGCTTTCCACCCAATTTTTCTGCCGGTCAATCTTATAAGTGGTTGCAGAGTGGCAGGTCTGCATGGTCAGCATGTGCTTTATGGTCATATTCATGAGCCAGGGATTTTTTTCCTCTGAGCCTATGTATTCCGGAAAATATCCGGTTATAGGATCGGAAAGGGAAATCAGCCCGTCTTCAAGAAGGTATCCCACTGCCAGGGCGCAGAAGCTTTTGGTGATGGAGAACATGCGGTGAAGGTCTGATTTGGTATATGGAGTCTGATAATTTTCCGTAAGAAGCGTTCCACTCTGTTCAGCAATCAAGCTGTGAATGGGAAGCCCGCTTTCTTTCAATCTTAACCAGAGAAGTTCCATGTGATCCTTAGATGGCACGTGATGATTGTTATGCATTTACCTTATCCCTCATTTCTTTCGGTGATACACCATAGTTCTTTTTGAATGCTCTTCTAAAGGAAGCTGCGTTGTTATAGCCCAGATACTGATACAGTGTGGAAAGGCTGGTATCGGTCTCCAGTATAATTTCCTTGGCTTTTGCCATTCTGAGCCGCTCTAAATAGGTGGAGAAGTTTTCGGATACCTCTTTTTTAAAGAGATAGCTGAAATAATTTTCTGAGATCCCAAATTTATCGGATATTTTAGTCAGACAAAGGTCGGGATCATGATAATTATTGATGATGTAATCCTGTATTTTAATGATCAGTTCATTACTTTCCGTATCTGTGCCGCAGATATCGCAAAGCTCAAATGCAATGGTATTTAAGCTGTCAAGGCTCATCTCTCCCTCAAACTGCTTGTCAATCATATCCAAAAGCCTTAGTTTTTCCCCATCCAGTCCCTCTTCTGAAATGGTATGCCTTTTCTTAAAGACAGTTGCCCGGATATCAGATAAAAGCCATTTTTGCTGGGTGAAGGAAAGACTGCGTATGTTAGAATTCTCATTCCGGATCAGCTTAAAAAGCTCCCTCACCTGGTCTTTATTACCGGTAGAGATAAAGCCGCTTAACTGAATGGATAAGCTTTCGGGGAAATAATACACATCATTTGATTTGGCAAAATCATTACAGCTTAAAATATATTTTTCGGTTGTGGTAATTGATTTGGCATCCTTTGCCTGCTGATAGGATTTCCACGTGTAGGATATTAAACCGTTTCTGCCGCCTAACCCGCCCCGGATCCAGATTCCATATTTTTCAAGAAGCTCCTTATGCATGGCAAGGAAGATGTCTCTGTCCCTGATTAACGCCTGCTCAGCCAGCATGGATTTATCAGAGGCGATCAGAACGGCAAATGCCCGGTCTGAAGGCTTGTAGATATATCCGGTATCCGGATAATAGCGCCGGAGCGCTTCTCTTACCAGCATATCGTAATTTTCAAAGCACAGCTCTAAGTCTTTGGCGCAGACATCGGATTCTTCTGACGGGGATACTTCTGTATACAAAACGTGGAATTTTATATCGGGTCGTTCCAGACCAAGTTCATCTATGATATACTGCATCTCTATGTTATTGGTGATGCTACCTTCCATGATTCGTCTCATGTGGGATTCGGCTACCACCGGTTTCTGCTTTTCTACAAGAAGATTTAAAGAGCTGGCCAGTGATTCTTTTATGTTCAGCTCATTGGACAGCTTTAAAACCGTGCGGTTTCCAAAGGATGAAAAGATCACTGCCAGGATGCCTCCAAGAATGATAGCCGCCAAAGTTACGGTTGTAAAAAAACGCTGATAAGGGGTGATGGAGTAGTAAGCTTTCTCTTCCGGCTGTATCAGGTAGTAATTCCAGTTATTATAGGAAGAAGTCACGGTAGTAATCAGCATTT
>JAQSYE010000268.1 GCA_029256305.1 Lacrimispora sp.
ACCCGGGAAGGCGATACTCATCATGGCGGCTGCGGACAGTGTGGAGGTGACAACTAATGGACGTTTTAAAGAAAGTACCAGTCAGAGAACAGGATCCAAAATTAAGAGCAACAAACTTTGAAGAAGTTTGTCTTGGATATAATGAAGAAGAAGCTAGAGAAGAGGCCAGCCGTTGCATTCAGTGCAAGAATCCAAAGTGCGTTAATGGCTGCCCTGTATCGATTAATATACCTGGATTTATTAAGGAAGTGGAAGAGGGCAATATTGAGGAAGCAGCAAAGGTAATCGCAAAATCCTCCGCACTTCCGGCAGTATGTGGACGTGTATGTCCCCAGGAAAGTCAGTGTGAAGGTCAGTGTATTCGCGGAATTAAGGGAGAACCGGTTTCCATCGGCAAGTTGGAGCGGTTTGTTGCAGACTGGTCCAGAGAGCATGGAATTGTACCGGAAGCGCCTGAAAAAACCAATGGCAAGAAGGTGGCAGTGATCGGCTCCGGTCCTTCCGGACTTACTTGTGCAGGCGATCTTGCAAAGCTTGGATATGAAGTTACGATATTTGAAGCGCTTCATGAGCCGGGCGGTGTACTTACTTACGGTATTCCGGAGTTCCGTCTTCCAAAAGATGGCGTAGTACAGCCGGAGATCGACAATGTAAGGAAGCTGGGCGTTGAGATTGAAACGAACGTGATTGTTGGAAAGTCTGTCACCATTGATGAACTTCTTGATGAAGAAGGTTTTCAGGCTGTATTCATCGGTTCGGGAGCTGGACTTCCCATGTTTATGGGAATTCCGGGAGAGAATGCGAACGGTGTGTTCTCCGCGAACGAGTACTTAACAAGAAGTAATTTAATGAAGGCATTCCGCGATGACTATGATACGCCGATTGTGGCCGGTAAGAGAGTAGCGGTTGTTGGCGGAGGAAACGTTGCAATGGATGCAGCAAGAACTGCTCTTCGCCTTGGTGCTGAGGTGCATGTTGTTTACAGACGAAGTGAAGCAGAGCTTCCCGCCAGAGCGGAAGAAGTCCATCATGCAAAAGAAGAAGGAATTATATTTGATCTTCTGTCTAACCCAACCGAAATTCTCACCGATGAGAAGGGCTGGGTAAGCGGAATGAAATGTATCAGAATGGAGCTTGGAGAACCGGATGCTTCCGGCAGAAGAAGACCTGTAGAGGTGGAAGGATCTGAATTTGTGATTGATGTAGATACTGTCATCATGTCACTGGGAACATCCCCCAATCCACTAATATCCAATACAACTAAGGGACTGGATATTAATAAACGCAAATGTATTATTGCAGAGGAATCTACAGGAAAGACCAGTAAGGAAGGCGTATATGCCGGAGGAGATGCAGTGACGGGAGCTGCAACTGTGATTCTGGCTATGGAAGCTGGACGTGCTGGAGCAAGAGGAATTGACGAATATCTTTCTGCCATGGAATAATCCGGACAGATAAGGGCTGCCGCTAAGCTGGCAGCCCTTTTGAAACGGAGAAAATTAGTTATGAATAAAAAAGTAGACTTACTAAAGGGACATATATTTACCTCACTGACAGAGCTGGCACTTCCCATCATGGTAACCGCACTGGTTCAGATGGCTTACAACTTAACAGATATGGCATGGATCGGCATTGCGGGTTCATCTTCCGTGGCAGCAGTAGGAGCAGGCGGTATGTATGTCTGGCTTGCTCAGGGAGTTGTGGCACTGGCTAAAATGGGCGGGCAGGTAAAGGTTGCCCATTCTCTTGGTGGCGGAAGGAAAGAAGAAGCGGCCCAGTATGCATCAGGAGCGCTTCAGCTTGGCCTTCTGTTTTCTGTTCTCTATGGCGCTCTTTGCATATTTGGGGCAAAGCCTCTGATCGATTTTTTCGGACTGAGGGATAGTTGGATTGTGGAGAATGCCAGGACGTATTTAAAAATCACCTGCGGCTTAATTGTATTTTCGTATATGAATGTGATCCTGACCGGCATTCTCACGGCCATGGGAGACAGCAGAACTCCCTTAAAAGCCAATGCGGTAGGACTTGTATTAAATATGGTTTTAGATCCGCTCTTAATTTTCGGAGTGGGACCGGTAAAAGGTTTTGGCGTCGGAGGGGCAGCAGCAGCAACGGTTATTGCCCAGGCAGTTGTAACACTTGTATTTTTAAAAGCGATTCGTAAAGACAGACTGGTATTTGATAAGGTCCGGCTGAACCAGAGAGTTCCCAGAGACTATATGAGCTCTATGATCAGGATTGGATTTCCGGCTTCTGTTCAGAATCTGATTTACACCAGCATTTCCATGATTCTTACCCGGTTTGTAGCTGAGTTTGGTGATACGGCAGTTGCGGTACTACGGGTAGGCGGGCAGATTGAATCCATCTCATGGATGACCGCAGATGGTTTTGCTGCTGCTATCAACTCCTTTGTAGGCCAGAATTATGGGGCAAAGCAGTACGGAAGAGTAAAAAAGGGATATTTTACGGCAGTGGCGGTGATGTTTTTCTGGGGGCTGTTTTGTACCTTCCTGCTGATTGCTTTTCCAAAGCAGATATTCGGGCTTTTCATACATGAAGCAGATGTTATTCCTATGGGAGTGCGTTATCTTGTTATTCTAGGCATCTGTCAGATGTTTATGTGTGTGGAACTTACCACAGTAGGCGCTTTATCAGGGCTTGGAAAGACGCTGCTAAGTTCTGTAATCAGCATCATATTTACTACAGCCAGGATTCCTCTTGCCATGTTCTTGGGGAGCACATCTTTGGGACTTGACGGAATCTGGTGGGCCTTTTCCATATCCAGTATCATAAAGGGAATTCTTTTTTTCCTGTGTTTTATTGTGGTATCCAGAAAGCTTGGGAGACAGCTGGAAAAATCTTTTTTATAAATTTTTCATTTTGGACTTGAATTTTACCCTCTGTTTACGTTAACATATAGGAGGGATAAAGATAGAAAAAAGCAAAGGAACTGACGATGAAACGAAAAGTACAGATTATGTATCATAAAAATGTAAGAGTACTGCGAAGACTGTTCTGCGGTATAATGATAAGTGCCATGGTCTGCACACAGACTGTTCCGGTCTTTGCAACTTCCAAGGCGGAAAAAGAAAAGCAGGAAGCTCAGAAAAAGCTGAATGATGCAAATAAACAGGCACAGGAAGCAGCGAATAAGAAAAACGCAGCTCAGAATCAGGTCTCTAAGCTTACGACTGATTTGACGGCTCTTTTATCAGATATTAAAGTTTTAGAAAACGATATGGCTAATAAGGAAAAGGAAATTAAGCAGGCAGAATCCGATTACCAGGAAGCAAAAAAAGAAGAAGAAAAGCAGTATCATGCCATGAAAAAAAGAATCCAGTATATGTATGAGAAGGGTGATACAGAGTACATGGATATATTTCTTCAGGTAAAGGATATGTCGGATCTGCTTAATAAAGCAGAATACGTAGAAGGTATCTATACATATGACCGGAATATGCTTGTTAAATTTCAAGAGACAAAGCAGCAGGTTGCAGATTATAAAGATGATCTGGAAGAGGACAAGAATGAGATGGAAGTAATGGAGCTGGAGTATAAGGATCAGAAGAAACAGCTGGAAACTCTCATTGCAACGAAGAAAAAAGAAGTCTCCAATTTTGACAGTCAGCTGGCACAGGCCAAGAAGGATGCAGATCTTTATGCACAGACGGTAGCAAAAAAGAATGAAGAAATCCGTAAGACAAAAGAAGAAGAGGCCAGAAGAAAAGCTGCAGAGGATGCCAGAAAAAAGGCGGAAGCGGATGCAAGGAAAAAAACTGCCTCTAATACCGGCGGCCGCAGTTCTAATAATAGCAACAAATATTCCGGACCATCCGCATCTAAGAGTACGGGTGGAACAGTTCAGGGAAGGTCGGTTGCAGATTACGGTCTGCAATTCGTGGGAAACCCCTATGTATTTGGCGGAACCAGCCTGACAAGCGGGACAGACTGTTCCGGGTTTGTACAGTCTGTATACAGACATTTTGGATATTCCCTGCCCAGAAGTTCTTCCGAACAGCGCGGGGCGGGGGCAGAAGTCTCTTATTCCGAAGCCCAGCCTGGAGATTTAATCTGCTACGCAGGCCATATCGGTATCTATATCGGGAATGGTCAGATCGTACATGCAAGCTCTCCGGCTACTGGCATCAAGGTAGGTACAGCCACCTATCGAACCATATTGTCGGTTAGAAGAGTCATACAATAATCAGTACAAGAGCCGGCCGGAGAGAAGGAATGGGTCAGTTTTTCTCTCCGGCTATTTTGTACGGCCTAAAAAACACTTGCGGAATTCGACATAATATGAGAAAATGATATCAAGTATGATGTGATATAATTAACAAAGTACTTTTCATGATGATTACTTATTTGAAAGGAGTTTTAACATGATTTATTCACAGTAGAAGAGATGTGCATAGTGGCACAGGGCGTTCACCACGGCGCTGCTCCAATCCCAGAAGAAGCAAAATGGGTAAAATCAAAAGAAGTTAAAGATATCTCCGGTCTGACACACGGTGTTGGCTGGTGTGCTCCCCAGCAGGGCGCATGCAAGCTGACTCTTAACGTAAAAGAGGGTATTATTCAGGAAGCATTAGTGGAAACAATCGGATGCTCCGGTATGACACACTCCGCTGCTATGGCAGCTGAGATTCTGCCAGGATTAACCGTTTTAGAGGCATTGAATACAGATCTTGTTTGTGATGCAATCAATACAGCGATGAGAGAGTTATTCTTACAGATCGCATACGGAAGAACTCAGAGTGCATTCTCAGAAGACGGACTTCCAGTCGGTGCGGGACTGGAAGACTTAGGAAAAGGTCTTCGTTCTCAGGTTGGTACCATGTATGGAACATTAAAGAAAGGTCCTCGCTATTTGGAAATGGCTGAAGGCTATGTTACCGGTATTGCTCTTGATGAGGAAGATCAGATCATTGGTTATCAGTTCGTAAGTCTTGGTAAGATGACTGATTTCATCAAGAAGGGTGATGATCCCAATACTGCTTGGGAGAAGGCAAAAGGACAGTACGGCCGTGTAGCGGAAGCTACAAAGATCATTGATCCAAGACACGAATAATCGGTCGGCAAAAGCCCGCCGGTATCCGGTTTTGAAAGCGAAGAGATTTGGCCAATAATAAGGAGGACAAGATAATGGCTTTATTTGAATCATATGAGAGAAGAATTGACAAAATCAATTCTGTTTTAAAC
>JAQSYE010000269.1 GCA_029256305.1 Lacrimispora sp.
GATGAGAAAGTACAAAAACGGCGGTCAGCTAGAAACAGTTGTTTGCAACTGCTGCGGCAAAAAAATTATTGTGTCAGAAGGGATTGCCAGGGAAGGGGTTATCAGCATTAATCACGCGTGGGACTTCTTTTCAGAGAAAGATGGGGAGATCCATCATTTTGATTTATGTGAAGTATGTTATGATGCATTGATATCTGAGTTTAAGATACCGGTGGAGATAGAGGAACAGCTGGAATATTTATAGTTGCTAATTCCCTCTGCTTTGTGTTATGATTTTATGTGGCAGTTTTGTATGTAGCCCACTGATTGAGACAAAAGCGAGGAAATTCTATGTTGGATATATGTTTACTGGGAACTGGAGGCATGATGCCTCTGCCTTACCGTTGGCTGACAGCTATGATGGCACGGTGTGATGGCAGCAATCTTTTGATTGATTGCGGGGAAGGAACCCAGATTGCATTAAAAGAAAAGGGCTGGAGCCCCAAACCCATTGATATTATCTGTTTCACCCATTATCACGCGGACCACATCAGCGGTCTTCCCGGACTTCTTTTAACAATGGGGAATGCGGAACGGACAGAACCCTTAACTCTGATTGGTCCAAAAGGACTTGAGCGGGTGGTGGGAGCACTTCGTACCATTGCGCCTGAGCTTCCATTTGAACTAAAATTTATTGAACTCTCCGAAAACAGAGAGCAGATAACCATGGCGCCTTACGTAATTGATGCATATCGTGTCAATCATAACGTTATCTGCTATGGTTATTCCATTTCCATTCCAAGAACCGGAAGATTTGACGTGGACAGGGCAAAAGAGGCAGAGATTCCTCAAAAGTTCTGGAGCCGTCTTCAGAAGGGAGAGACCATTGATTTTGATGGCACAATTCTGACTCCTGATCTGGTTTTGGGACCGGACAGGCGGGGACTTAAGGTGACCTACTGTACAGATACCAGACCCGTACCCGTTATTGCTGAATATGCAAAGGATGCCGATCTTTTCATCTGCGAAGGCATGTATGGAGAAGAAGGGAAAGAGGCAAAGGCAAGAGAATACCGCCATATGACATTTTACGAAGCTGCAAGATTGGCGAAAGAAGCACAGCCAAGGCAGATGTGGCTGACCCACTACAGTCCCTCTTTAACCAGACCAGAGGATTTTATGGATAAGGTCCGCGAGATCTTCCCCAGGGCAAAAGCCGCGAGAGATGCCTGGACGCTGGAACTGGAATTTGATGAGGAATGAGGGAATGGCGATGAAGAAGAATCATACAGAAGAAGATGTCTATATACTTGCAATTGAAAGCTCCTGTGACGAGACAGCAGCAGCGGTGGTGAAGAACGGAAGAGAGATATTATCCAATGTGATATCCTCCCAGATCGATCTTCATACCTTATACGGTGGTGTGGTTCCTGAGATAGCATCGAGAAAGCATATTGAAAAGATTAACCAGGTCATAGAGTCTGCACTTTTGGAATCAGGGCTGACACTTGAGAATATGGATGCTATCGGGGTTACTTATGGACCAGGACTGGTGGGAGCACTTTTGGTAGGAGTGGCAGAAGCGAAAGCGATGGCTTATGCGGCGGACAAGCCGTTAGTTGGTGTCCATCATATAGAAGGTCATGTATCCGCTAATTTTATTGAGCATCCCGATCTGGAACCGCCGTTTATGTGTCTGATTGTGTCAGGCGGTCACACCCATCTGGTAATTGTACGGGATTACGGAGAATTTGAGATACTTGGAAGAACCAGAGATGATGCAGCAGGTGAAGCCTTTGATAAGGTTGCACGCGCAGTGGGTCTTGGTTATCCGGGCGGACCAAAGATTGACAAGGCAGCAAAAGAGGGAAATCCCCAGGCGATTAAATTCCCCAGAGCCAAGGTAGATGGAAATGTTTACGATTTTAGCTTTAGTGGGTTAAAGTCTGCTGTGTTAAATCACATTAATCATGCAAATATGATGGGAGAGGAAATTAACATACCTGATCTGCTTGCATCCTTCCAGAATGCGGTGGTAGATGTTCTGGTATCCCATACGATAGATGCTGCAAAAGAATATGGCTTTAAAAAAGTAGCCATAGCAGGGGGAGTGGCTTCCAATTCCGCTCTTCGTAAAGGTATGAAAAATGCCTGCGAAAAAAACGGAATTGATTTTTACTATCCTTCTCCCATTTATTGTACCGACAATGCTGCCATGATTGGAACAGCTGCCTATTATGAGTTCATTAACGGGTCCAGGGCCGGCTGGGATCTAAATGCAGTTCCCAATTTAAAGCTGGGAGAAAGGTAACCGGACTATGGAAAGAACAGCAGCAGTGGTGCTGGCAGCAGGAAAAGGCTCCCGTATGGGAAGCACGGTCCACAAACAGTATATGGAACTGTGCGGCAGACCCCTTCTTTATTATACGTTAAGAGCTTTTGAAGAAAGCTCCGTCGATGAGGTCGTCCTGGTAACGGGGCCCGATGAGGTTTCTTTCTGCCAGACTGAGATTGTGGACCGCTATGGGTTTCACAAGATATCAGCTGTAACAGAAGGCGGAAAAGAGAGGTATCATTCCGTTTATGCCGGACTGAAAGAAGTGAAAAACTGCGCCTACGTTCTCATACATGACGGTGCAAGACCCTGTGTTACCAAAGAAATCATTGATGCATCAAAAGTTGCAGCAATCAGATACGGTGCCTGTGTGGTTGGCATGCCGGTTAAGGATACCATTAAAATATCCGATGAAAACGGATACGCGGCTCTAACTCCGGACCGGACCAGTCTTTGGCAGATCCAGACACCTCAGGCTTTCCGGTACGATCTGGTCTTGATGGCGTATACCAGACTGATGGAATCGGAATGTTTTCAAAAAGGGGTAACAGACGACGCCATGGTGGTAGAATCCATGACAGAAGAAAAGGTGAAGTTAATTCAGGGTGACTATACCAATATAAAGGTTACGACACCAGAAGACTTAGAGATCGCCAGCATATTTATAAACAGAATATATGGAAAAAAATAAAAGGAATGCTGTAGGAGCAGCTTCCTTTTTATTTTTTTCCACCTGTTTTTAATAGATCTTTGACAATCAGATGTAGGTGCTCAAGCTGCTCTCGATTTAAATGCTGTGCATCCTCCATAAGTTCTTTGACTTTGGCGGGACTGATGATATCGCGGGAAAAGAATTCAGCTGGTTCAATATCCAGGTACTCACATATATAAAAAAACCCCATCATGGACGGAAGCGCCCGCCCATTCTCTATTTTGTGGATATATGTGGGATTCTGTCCGAGAGAAAGACTCATATCACGTGCGGATACACCTTTTTGAGCCCTGAGCTCTGAGAGGCGTTTGGAAAAATTGAAGTCTATATACATGGGTAACTCCTCCTGATTCCATAGTATTGCATTAAATGGAATATGTGTAGTAAATAATGCATTCCATCACTTGACATGTTGCATTCATTACAATATTATTATTTATATAAAGTATTTAATGTATGATCAGGCTAAGAAATCCTTTATTAGGATTGCATGGCTATTAGATAGTATCAGCTGTTTCGTCAGATGAAAAGTAGGAAAGAAGGTACAATAGATGGAAACTGGAAATACCAGGAAAGAAACGGATATAGGCACCAGGGAAGATCTGCTGGAACGCATTGCATCAGAATTGGGCTGCATGTATTTATCTGATCTGCGGGGAAGCACAGGCAAGGCAAGATTCCGGATCGTCGTTTCCGATATTCCTGCAATTGATTATTCAGTAAGAGTATGGCAGGATGCGCTGTACTATATAACGGGAATAGAAGAAAACTTTAGCACTGCTGAGCAGGCAAAGCAACGTCTTTTAGAGCATTTGTAAAAGGGTAAAAAATTATTTGAAAAATATGTAAAAATATGTTGACAGATGATACAAACAATGATAAACTATCCAAGTTGCCGCTGATAAAGACGGTAATTGAGAGAAAAAAGCTCCAAGAGATTTGAAAAAAATAGAAAATAGTGCTTGACAAAAACACAAACTTCTATTAAAATGTAAAAGCGCGTTTGGAGAGGTATCGAAGTGGTCATAACGAGGCGGTCTTGAAAACCGTTTGTCCGCAAGGGCGCGTGGGTTCGAATCCCACCCTCTCCGTTGGCAGGTTTTAGTCGCTAATAACATAGAAATCAGCTAATTGCAGAAGTACCCAAGCGGCTGAAGGGGCTCCCCTGGAAAGGGAGTAGGCCGTTAGTAGCGGCGCGAGGGTTCAAATCCCTCCTTCTGCGTCAGCATTGAGAAGAGACAAGCGTTTCTGCGAGATGCAAAGCACTTTGAAAACTGAAGATTGAACAGTATGTAAAACCCTGAAAATTCTAATAATAAGTCGCGTTTGAGCGGCTTTGAATGAGAAATTCAGAACG
>JAQSYE010000041.1 GCA_029256305.1 Lacrimispora sp.
AAAATCTATGATGATCTGGGTGTGGGAAGTATGATCCTGCCTCAGTGGTCCGAGGATATGAGCAATTCCACCAACTATGCCCTGTATTTTGATGGCGCAGATCTGGGGCCTGGAAAAGAGACCTTAGAAGATTCGGATCAGGAAGCGCTAATGAACCATTACAGGAATTATATATCTCAGATTATGGAATTTACGGGAATGAAGAAAGAAGAGGCGGATAAGTCTGCAACCGATATTTTAAAGCTGCAGAAGGATCTGGCTGGAAGCGCACTTCCTCTTAGTAAACAGGGAGATCCTGGAGTTATTTATAATCCGTATAGCAGTGAAGAACTAAAGCAGCTGTTTCCGGATGGAACAATGGAGACCTTTTTAAAGGCGGCAGGGCTGGATAAACAGGATAAATACATTGTGGCTCAGGTAGACCAGATGAAAAAGATTGGTGAATATCTGAACCCCGATTCTCTCCCTATTTTAAAACAGTATACGTTGTTTTGCCTGGTAAACGATTTTGCCCCCAGTCTGACACCTGAGATCAGAGACAGCTATCTGGAATGGAATAATTTAAGAAAGGGTATTAAAGAAAGAAAGACGGATGAAAAGCTGGCAAGTGAGTTGACGCAAAATACCCTGGGGTTTGAATTCGGAAGGCTTTATGTTGAGAAATGTTTTTCCCAATCGGATAAAAAAGATATTGAATCAATGGTCCGCCTGATTCTTGCTTCCTATAAAAAACAGATTGAAAATCTGTCCTGGATGAGTGATGAGACCAAGGCTTCGGCCATAAGAAAACTGGAGCATATGAATTTAAAGGTGGGTTATCCCGACAAATGGCCGGATGATTACAAGGACGCCCGGGTGATATCAGTGGAGGAAGGGGGATACCTAATTGACAATGTCCTCTCTCTCCAGAAAGCCCAGATTGAGGTGAATAAAAAGAAGTTTAAGGGACCGGTGGACAAAGGAGAGTGGGGTATGACGCCCCAGACTGTAAATGCTTATTACAACCCCACTGCCAACGAGATCGTGTTCCCAGCGGCAATTTTGCAATCTCCCTTTTATGATCCAAAAGCAGACTTCGCCTCCAATTTAGGCGGAATTGGGATGGTGATGGCCCATGAAGTGAGTCATGCATTTGATTCCTCCGGATCCCTTTATGATGAAAATGGAAATTATCATGTGTGGTGGACCAAGGAAGACCGGGCTAAATTCGATCAATTGGCCAAGCAGGTAGAGAAATACTACAGCGGTATGGACGGGGTTCAGGGAAGAAAAGTAAATGGCGCCCAGACATTAAATGAGAACATCGCAGATCTGGGATCCATGGCCTGTATTACTGCAATTGCTGGTGAAAAAGGCAGCGATTTAACACTACTGTTCCGTCAGTATGCAACAATCTGGGCTTCCAAGTACACGCCGGAAGCAATGATTGACCGTCTCAATACGGATTCCCATTCCCCTGCAAAAGTAAGAGTCAATGGAGTGCTTAGCGCCACCGATGCATTTTATAAGACATATCCGGAAATAAAAGAGGGGGATGCCATGTATGTGGCTCCTGACAAAAGGGTGAAAATCTGGTAAATAAAAGATAAGATGGCTGTGGCAGTGTAAGTTACCTGCCGCAGCTTTTTAACGTACAAATGTGGATGTGAAAAAATACAATTTGATAATGAGAAAATAAATCAATAATAATCTTGACAACAGACGAAAGTTAGAATATACTAACTGAAGAGAATTGGGAATGATTATCAATAATAAAATGAAAGAAGATGATGAATGATGCCTTTAACAATGGTGAAAGCAGGAGAGCCTAACGTAATTCGTAAAATTGGCGGCAAAGAAGAGACAAGACGTTTTCTGGAAAACCTGGGTTTTGTTACCGGCGGAATTGTAACTGTTGTTTCCGAAATCAGTGGAAACATGATTGTTAACGTGAAAGATTCCAGAGTCGCCATAGGGAAAGATATGGCTAATAAAATCATGGTGGGATAAAAAGGAGAAAAGGCGATGACTTTAAAGGAAATTCCATGCGGTAAAACCGTGAAGGTAACCAAGTTGAGCGGAGAAGGTCCCGTTAAGAGAAGAATTATGGATATGGGAATCACAAAAGGGATTGATGTTTTTGTGAGAAAGGTAGCGCCACTTGGCGATCCGATTGAAGTGACCGTAAGAGGGTATGAGCTGTCCTTACGAAAAGCGGATGCAGAAATGATCATTGTGGAGTAATTTTTTTTACATATTAGTTAGGTGAGACTAATACCAGACAAATCAATTGCTGACAGGCAGAAAGAGGTAGAGTATGTCAATAAAGATTGCATTAGCGGGTAATCCCAACTGCGGGAAGACGACGTTGTTTAATGCTCTGACGGGATCAAATCAGTTCGTGGGGAACTGGCCGGGCGTTACCGTAGAGAAAAAAGAAGGAAAGTTAAAAGGTCATAAAGATGTAATTATCATGGACCTTCCAGGTATTTACTCTCTCTCTCCTTACACACTGGAGGAAGTGGTAGCGAGAAATTATTTAATCGGAGAGCGTCCTGATGCGATTTTGAATATTGTGGATGGTACCAATATAGAGCGAAATTTATACTTATCCACCCAGCTTATGGAGCTTGGGATTCCCGTCATCATGGCAGTCAATATGATGGACATTGTGGAAAAGAGCGGTGATAAGATTTATATAGACAAATTGAGCGAAAAGCTTGGCTGTGAAGTTGTTGAGATTTCCGCTCTGAAGGGGACTGGAATTCAGAAAGCTGCTGAAAAAGCGGTTGCCCTTGCAAACCAGAAGAACAGCAGACCGCCTGTCCATAAATTTGCATCGGAAGTAGAATCAGTTCTGGATTCCATCGAAGAGAAGCTGGGTAATGACATTCCTGAAGAGCAGAAGCGCTTTTTTGCCATTAAGATGTTAGAGAAGGATGAAAAGATCCAGTCTCAGATGAAACTTGTGCCTGATGTAACAGAAGAGATCACAAGGATTGAGCGGGAACTGGATGATGATACAGAGAGTATTATTACAAATGAACGGTACATATATATATCCTCAATCATTGGCCAATGCTTCACAAGAGGCAAAAGAGACAGCCTGACTATATCAGATAAAATTGACCGGATCGTTACCAACCGGTTTCTGGCGCTGCCCATCTTTGCAGCAGTCATGTTCCTTGTTTACTATGTTTCGGTTACAACGGTTGGTACATGGGCGACAGATTGGGCCAATGACGGACTCTTTGGTGAAGGCTTCCGCTTTTTCGGCATTGATGTTCCCGGTGTACCGGTAGTGATGGAAGGAATCTTAACTGCAGTTGGTTGCGCAGACTGGCTCCAGGGTCTGATTCTTGATGGTATCGTAGCCGGTGTAGGAGCAGTTTTAGGATTTGTGCCTCAGATGCTGGTGCTCTTCATTTTCCTTGCATTCTTAGAGAGCTGCGGTTATATGGCCCGTGTAGCATTTATTATGGACCGTGTGTTCCGCAAATTTGGTCTTTCTGGTAAATCCTTTATTCCTATGCTCATCGGCAGCGGCTGTGGCGTACCAGGAATTATGGCTTCCCGTACCATTGAAAGTGACCGCGACCGTAAGATGACAATTATGACTACAACATTTATTCCGTGTGGTGCCAAACTTCCGATCATCGCACTGATTGCAGGTGCACTTTTCGGCGGAGCTTCCTGGGTTGCACCAAGTGCTTATTTCGTGGGAATTGCAGCGATTATCTGTTCTGGTATCATTTTGAAGAAGACAAAGATGTTCTCTGGTGATCCGGCACCTTTCGTTATGGAACTTCCAGCCTATCATATGCCTACAGTTGGAAATGTTTTAAGAAGTATGTGGGAACGCGGCTGGTCCTTTATTAAAAAAGCAGGAACCATTATTTTATTATCAACCATCGTTGTATGGTTTACTTCCTACTTTGGCTGGGTAGACGGTCAGTTTAAAATGCTGGAAGCGTTGGAACTGGATCACAGCATTCTTGCAAAGCTGGGAAGCGCAATCAGCTGGATCTTCATTCCTCTTGGCTGGGGTGACTGGAAGTCTGCAGTAGCAGCGCTTACCGGACTGGTAGCAAAAGAAAACGTAGTTGGAACCTTTGGTATTCTCTACGGATTTGCTGAAGTTGCAGAAGACGGTTCTGAGATCTGGGGTACTCTTGCAGGCAGTATGACAGCAGTTGCTGCTTACTCCTTCCTTGTATTCAATCTTCTCTGTGCACCATGTTTTGCAGCCATGGGAGCCATCAAACGGGAGATGAATAATGCCAGATGGTTCTGGTTTGCAGTGGGATATCAGACACTTCTGGCTTATGTCGTAGCCCTTTGTGTCTATCAGGTAGGAACCTTAATCACCACAGGAACCTTTGGAATCTTTACAGCAGTAGCATTTGCACTCATCGCAGGCTTCATCTATCTGCTTGTCAAACCTGAAAAATCAAAAAGCGGTTCAAAAGTAAAATTAACAAATGTAGCCGGAGCTAAATAATCCGGTATTAATAAAAGAGCCTGCATGTCTATGCAGGCTCAAGATATCAGGAGGTATCATATGGGAACATTAGCAGTATCAGCAGTTGTCATCGGAGTGGTGGCACTCATTATCAGAAGCATGATTCGGGATAAGAAGAATGGAAAATCCATTCAGTGCGGCGGACAGTGCAAGGACTGTGGAGGACATTGCCACTAACAGACTGGTATCTGATTTTCGTACTATATTATACTTGTAAATGGAGGTGCCGAAATGGAAATGCACGCAAACGTGACTGAAAAAAGAAAAGTTGTCGATTCCAGAAGCTATCACAGAACCAGGATGCAGAAGGATCTTATTATTGAGCGATTAAAGGGTAAGGGATGCAGAATTACAAAGCAGCGTCTCACACTTTTAGATATTATTCTGGGGCACGAATGTTCCAGCTGTAAAGAAATCTATTACAAAGCTTCCAGAGTAGATGAAAGCATAGGTGCTGCCACTGTCTATCGCATGGTCAATGTCTTAGAGGAAATCGGAGCCATTAGCAGGAAGAACATGTATAAGATCGCTTATTCAGACACCTGCTCCATGGAAGATGCCTGTACCGTAGTGCTGGATGATGAAACCACCTATCATCTGTCTGCAAAAAACTGGAATTCCGTTGTGCGGGCCGGCTTATCAGCGTGCGGTTATCTGGAAGATCAGAAGATTGCTTCAATTTCTATTAAACCTTGTGGATGTGAAAATGCCGGTTGCTATTAATTGTAAGTTAGCAGATGCTAACCAGTAAAGCGGGTATAGAAGAGCATGAAAGATAAATCAGGATTTGAGATATGCAAAAATGGCATTGATTATCATGAAATCATTGAATGCATCGTCAGCGCATTGGATGCCAAAGATCCCTATACGGCGGGGCATTCTCAAAGGGTCAGCGATATGGCGCTGGCCCTTTCTGGGTTTTTAAAGCTGGAAAGTGAGGAAAAAGAACGGATTCACATTGCCGCTCATCTTCATGATATCGGAAAGATCGGAGTACCTGATGCGGTATTAAATAAACCGGACAGGCTTTCTCCAGATGAATGGACCGCCATGAAAAAGCACCCACAGACTGGTGCTCAGATTTTAAGCAAGTCCCGTCATTTAAATGAACTAAAGGACATTGTTCTGCATCACCATGAACGGTATGATGGAAAAGGCTATCCCTATGGACTAAAGGAAAATGAGATTCCCATAGGGGCCAGGATTATTTCAATCTGCGATTCTATCGATGCCATGACTTCTGACCGGGGTTACCGGGATGCGTATTCACTGAAGTATTGCTATGAGGAAATAAAACGGAATTTGGGCATTATATATGATCCGGAAATCGGGGCCATGGCATTGGAACATTGGGCTGAACTGACGATATATGTGGCCAATTGATTTGTTTATTTTTATGCTTGTTATTCTAATAAAATCGTGCTAACCTAGGAAGAAGTGGAATAAATTTCCATAATAATCAGCAAAGGATTTGAATGAATGAGCAGGAAACAGAGTCATGCAGGTACCATATGGATAATTGCTTTTCTGACAGCACTTTTTATGCTGGCAGGAAGTGTAGTTGCACTGGCAGATGATGCTTCTAAGTTTGTGCCCGGAACAAAGATCAATGGAGTTTTGGTGGGAGGTATGACTGTAGAGGAGGCAAAGGTACAGATTGAAGGCTTTTATGGAAGAGAGTATCAGCTTACTATAAAGGAAAAAGGAGGTACCTCTGAGGTAATTAAGGGATCAGATATCCAGTATCGGGTAGTGATTACCGACGGACTTCAGAACATATTGGCCCAGCAGAATAATAATGGACGTTTGGCAGGTCCTGATATTGAAAACAGCAGTGTCCTTAAAAGTACGGTAACCTATCAGGAAGAGAAGCTGAAAGAACGACTGGATTCTCTTGCCTGTGTTAGCAATAAGGATATTGTGGTTACACAAGATGCAAAGATCTCGGACTGGCAGGAGGGACAGCCCTTCACTGTGATTGCCGAGGTACAGGGGAACAGCGTAAACAGAAGGAAACTTGATGAAGTAGCCAGGGCTGCATTAACCCAGGAGACCAGGCAGATCAGCCTGGAGGAGAAAAACTGTTATGATACCGTAACCGTGACATCTGGAGATTCGGAGCTGGCAGCCAGATGTGCTGCTTTAAATCAGATCAGGGAGATGAAAATAACTTACTTATTTGGCAATCAATCAGAAGTGCTGAATGGAGAACAGCTTTGTACCTGGATTGAAGGCGCGGATCAGACGGGAATTCATATAAGTGGGGCAAAAGCAGCAGAATACATTCAGTCAATGGCCGTTAAGTATGATACAGCTGGAAAAGCCAGACCATTTAAAGCAGCTGACGGAAGAGATCTGTCTGTTTCCGGTGCGTATGGCTGGCAGATGAATCAGGAAGCGGAGACACAGGCTCTTATCGCTATGATTAAAAGTGGCCAGAGCCAGGAACGGACTCCCCAGTACAGCCTGGCAGCAGCTGATCGTAATGTGGACTGGGGCGGTAATTATGTGGAAGCGGATATGGCGGCCCAGCATGTGTACATGTATCAGAATGGCAGTGTCATATGGGATTCTCCCTGTGTGACGGGGAATGTGTCGAAGAAGCTTACAACACCAGAAGGCATCTATACTCTTAACTATAAGCAGACAGACCGCGTGTTGCGGGGAGAGAAAAAGCCAGATGGTACTTATGAATATGAGAGTCATGTAGATTACTGGATGCCCTTTAACGGGGGAATCGGTTTTCATGATGCCAGTTGGAGGAGTAAGTTCGGAGGTTCCATTTACCAGACAGGTGGAAGTCATGGCTGCATCAACCTTCCGCCCCAAAAAGCAAAGGCTCTTTACGAGCTTATCTATACCGGAATACCCGTTATCTGTCATTATTAATAAAAAAGCTGTCTTATGGCCTTGTCAGTGGCGAATAAGACGGCTTTTTTCACGGGTTTACTCATCGGTGGAACAAAATACGATAATTTTCTGGGGGGTAATTTCAGCTGGAGTATTCTCGGAATCAGACATATATAGAATAAATAAATAGTGATCTCCAGGATTATAGCTATAATTCTGCCCATTAATCAGAAGAGTTTGAGTGCTTCCGTCCGTAGGGATAGTCAGTTTCATTGTCTGCGCCGCATTTAACAGGTCCTCATCAAAATAGTCCAGGGCGGCCCGATAGCCAAAACTGTTTTGTGCCAGAACAACGGCCTGGTACTGAGGCGGATAGATTAAAGGAACCGGCACACTGGTATCGTATACGCCGATGATGGCGTCACCGGGGCTGAAAGT
Source organism: Lacrimispora sp. (assembly GCA_029256305.1). Taxonomy (GTDB): domain Bacteria; phylum Bacillota; class Clostridia; order Lachnospirales; family Lachnospiraceae; genus Lacrimispora. The sequence goes on from JAQSYE010000041.1 coordinate 7,790, forward strand.
GTGCTGTTCTAAAACAAAGGTCTGGGGAGTTACAACAAAATTAACCTGCCCCAGGCTTTGTGTATTGACAGAAAGGAGCAGGGAGCAGCTGTGGCCGGTAACCGTGGTATAAAAGGGAGTGACGGAACCGACGATTCCATATACGGATAAATAATTAGCCATAGATTGGTTCTTTCAAATTGTTCTTATCCATATCTTATGAAAGGCAGGAAGTCAATATGAATTTTCTGGAGATATCAGGCTAAATCGTAATAAAAAAGTCAAGAAATATACCATAAATATTTAGACATATTTCGTGGTTTTACGATATAATAATACCTGAATAAAAAGGCTAGTAAAGAGGTAGGAAATAAATGGAAAAGCAAAAGCCCCACAGCAGGAAGAAAAAGTCATTGGGAATCGGGGGTCTGGCTGTAATCGGAGGCGGGTCCGTTGCCGTAGTCGCATTAATTGCGGCACTTACATATTTACAGATCGGCAGACAGTATAAAGAGGTGTTTTTCCCCAACACCATTATCAATGGTATGGATGCATCCCAAAAGTCCATTGATGAGGTTAAAAAGATGGTTGCAGCCGGCATTGACGGCTATCAGCTTACAATTAAGGAACGGGGTGACAATACCGAGACCATAAAAGGCACGGATATCGGTATGGAATCAGTTTTTGACGGAAGCGTCGAAAAGCTTTTGGAAGAACAGAATCCTCTGCGCTGGGGTGAGCATGTAAAGAAATTTCAAAATTTCGATATTGGAACCCTGGTAAAATATAATCAGGAACAGTTTGATCAGGCAGTATCAAAGCTGACCTGTTTTCGGGAAGATAAGATAAAAGAACCTCTAAACGCTACCATTTCCCAGTATGAGTCGGGAAAAGGATATCACATCGTTGCGGCAGATGAGGGAAACCGCCCGGATCCGGAAAAGGTGAAATCGCTGATATCGGCGGCTGTCTCGGACTTAAAGTCAGAGGTATCCTTAGAGGAAGGCGATGCTTATGCAAAACCGGAGATCGCGGCAGATAATCCGGATTTAGTCAGTCAGGTTCAGGCTTTGAATCGATATACCAATGTGAAAGTCACCTATAAGTTAGGTGACAAAAAAGAGGTGTTAAACGGAGATACCATATCCAAATGGGTGGGAATTGGAGAAGACGGAAAAGCGTATTTAAGCAGTTCCGAAGTAACTGCTTATGTAAAAGGTCTGGCTGCTAAGTATGATACTGTATCAAAAGCAAAGACCCTTAATACTACCGACGGAAAGACAGTAAAAATAACCGGAGGGAGCTATGGCTGGAAGATCAATCAGAGTGAGGAAGCCGATGCTCTGGCGGAAATCATCCGTTCTGGAGAAAGTCAGGAAAGGGTACCTGCGTATAAACAGGAGGCTGCCAGCTTCGGAGAGAATGATTATGGCAATACCTATGTAGAAGTAAACCTTACAGCGCAGCATTTATATTTTTATAAAGATGGAAAGCTGGTACTTGATACTGATTTTGTATCAGGAAACGAATCCAAGGGCTGGTCGACGCCAGCCGGCGTTTACTCCCTTACATATAAGCAAAAAGATGCGACCTTAAAAGGAGAGGATTACAGAACTCCGGTTGCTTACTGGATGCCGTTTAACGGAAATATCGGGTTCCATGACGCTACCTGGCGCAAGCAGTTTGGAGGAAGTATATTTAAAACAAGTGGTTCCCATGGTTGTGTAAACCTTCCCCCTGCAATGGCCAAGACTCTCTTTGAAAATATTCCGTCAAACGTGCCCGTGCTTTGCTACAATTTACCTGGCACAGAATCCAAGACGACTTCTAACGGAACTGCGAAGCCCGAAACCGCTGGCACGCCGCCGGCAACAACTCCGACCACGGCAGCGCCGACAACAGCAGCGCCGACCACGGCGGCTCCTACTACAGCAGCACCGACTACACCAGCACCTACCACACCTGTGGTAACAACTCCTACTACTCAGGAAGCACCTGTTACAAACAACCCTCAGCAGGAAGTGGGTCCCGGAGTTTCCAAGTCTACAGGTAAAAAGAAAACAGGTCCGGGTGTAAAATAAGGAGATGGATGATTAATGCTGAAAAAAGAAACTTTTGTACCAATCCAGTTTTTTAAAAAAGAAGCTTATACAGGAAGTATGAATGGAATGCGGTATCGGATTAAAAAGGAAGAAGAGGGACTTGAAGTCACCGTATACCCCCAGCCATACTGTTACGAAGCGACTCCTGATGAAAAAAAGACGAAAGTAGTTTTTGATTTCTCAGACGAGGGAAGAGAACAGGCGCTGGAATGGATTAATGAGCAGTTTATAGAGAAAAAGGATCTATGGGCCGCTGCTGAGAGAAAATAAACAGAGACCTTAATTAGAAATAAACGGGAGCTGTCTTGTCACCTGACATTTGGTTGACAAGGCAGCTCCTTTGTGTTAAATTCAGAGAATAGAAAAGGAAGGAGATGGTAGATTTGGCTGAAATTATGCCCCATATCAGGCTGTCAGACAGCAATGCTGCTCCCTATGCTCTGCTGCCGGGAGACCCGGCCCGATTAGACCGGATTGCTTTGCATCTTACCGAGGTACAAGAGCTTGCTTACAACAGGGAATATCGAAGCATAAAGGGGTTATACCAGGGGGTGCCTGTGATAGCGGTTTCTACCGGAATAGGAGGAGCATCCGCCGCAATCGCTGTGGAGGAACTTTCCAGAATCGGAGTTCGTGCCATGATTCGGATCGGCAGTTGCGGAGCCCTTAAAAAAGGGATCGAACTGGGAGATTTAATTCTGGTAAACGGAGCTGTCAGGGATGACGGCGCATCGTCTTCCTATGTGGATTCCAAGTATCCTGCTATCCCGGATACAGATCTTTTGATTGCCTGTATGGAGAGTGCAAAAGCACTGGGCGCAAAGGCTCATGTGGGTATTGCCAGAAGTCATGACAGCTTCTACATCGACGAGGAAAAGGAAATCTGCGCTTACTGGGCGGGAAAAGGTGTAGTTGGTTCAGACATGGAAACGGCGGCTGTATTTGTAATTGGAGGTTTACGTGGGGTAAAGACAGCGTCCATACTAAATACGGTGGTGGAATTTGAGGATGAACTGACAGAGCAGATCAACAGCTATACGGACGGCGAATCTGCCATGATGAGAGGGGAACAGATGGAGATCCTTACTGCGCTGGAAGCGTTTGTACGGATGGATCAATCAGAATCACGAATGGAGGAAATGAGATGAATCATTTATTTAAAACCAGGTTACATGCAGCTACGTTTGTACTGATACCGGCTTGTATCGGGATTAACTATTTAGGAAAACTTTTTGCGTCTGTTTTAAAACTTCCCCTTTGGCTGGATTCCATCGGCACCTGTATCGGCGGGGTACTGGGAGGTCCCATAATCGGAGCTGTCTGCGGAGCAGCCAACAATCTGATTTTTGGCTTTACTACGGGTGACTCCATTACTTTAATCTATGCGCTGACCAGTCTGGGAATCGGAGCTGCTGTGGGAATCATGGCAAGACTTGGACATATGGAAAAGCTATCGGGAGCGATTCTGACAGCGGTAGTCGCAGGACTTACAGCAGTTGTTATTTCCACTCCTTTGAATGTTATATTCTGGGGCGGAGCCACCGGCAACGTTTGGGGAGATCTTGTATTTGGCTGGTCCCAGTCGGCAGGACTTCCTGTACTTCTCGGGTCATTTCTTGATGAACTGGTTGTAGATGTGCCGGACAAGCTTATTACAGTACTCATTGTTTTTGCTATCATGAAAGGACTGCCTAAAAAGCTCACTTCTCTTTATGATGTCAATGATGAGGTAGAAATTCTGGATTAAGAAAGGGTTTATTTCTATGAAAAGCATCAGTCTCTACGTAGATAAGGACAGCTATTTAACCAGACTTCACCCCTTTGCCAAGATGGTTTATATTCTGGCAGCCATCAGCGTGCCTTTCATTGGAGGCGCGCTGTGGATGTACGGGCTGTTTCTGGTGATCAGTCTGGGCTTTTTGATCAGCGGAGGAATCCTTAAAAAGGTTTTTCCGCTGATTGCATTTTCATTTACCATTCTCATCACTATTTTCCTTATTCACGGTTTGTTTAATAAGGAGAATGAGACACTTCTGTTTCGGATCGGAGCTCTTGCTTTTTACCGGGAAGGTCTTCTTTATGCAAGCCGGATTGGTCTTAATATTTTAAACATGCTTCTTGCTTTTGCAGCATTTGTTCTTACAACAAAACCGGCGGATCTGGTTGATGATCTGGAGCAGATGGGTTTTTCTCCCAGATTTGGATATATGATCACCTCTGTTTTTCAAATAATCCCTCAGATGATGGGAACCATGAATACCATTTTAGATGCCCAGAGAAGTCGGGGAATGGAAACCGAAGGAAGTTTAATCACCAGGGCGAAAGCATTTATTCCTCTGATTTCTCCTGTAGTCAGCAGTTCTCTCATCAATACCAGGGAACGGGCGATTGCTCTTGAGGTAAGAGGATTTGGTTCAAAAACTAAAAAAACCTTTTTAAGAGAGCACCGGCTATCCGGAGGCGATAAAGGGTTTATGTTCCTTATGGCTCTGTTGATTGCAGCTTCGGTTGTATGGAGGATCGTATATGGCATTCATTGAAGTAAAAGGTTTGAAATATAAATATCCTCATACCAGTAAACTGGTACTGGACGGAATTGATTTTGAAGCGGATAAGGGACAGTTTATCGGGATTATCGGAGAAAATCAGGCGGGAAAAAGTACTCTTTGCCAGGCGTTTGCCGGGCTGGTTCCAACCATGTTCCGCGGAGCGTATGGCGGAAAAGTAATGATCGACGGAGTGGAAGCGTCAAAGGTACCAATTGCAGTTCTTTGTCAGAAAGTGGGCCTTGTGTTTCAGAATCCGTTTAATCAGCTTTCCGGTGCAAAGGATACGGTTTTTGAGGAAATCGCCTTTGGTCTTCAGAATCTGGGAATTCCAAGGGAAGAGATCGGAAAAAGAGTAGAAAAAGCTTTAAAGCTTTTGGATATTATAAAGTATAAGGACAGGAATCCCTTTGATTTATCAGGGGGACAGATTCAGAGGGTGGCCATTGCCAGCATTCTTGCCATGGAACCTGAGGTTCTGGTCCTGGACGAGCCTACATCCCAGCTGGATCCCCAGGGCAGCGAGGATGTGTTTCAAGTGGTTGAAAAGCTGGCGAAGACCGGAATTACCATCATTATGGTGGAACAGAAGATGGAAAAGCTGGCGGCTTACTGTGATAAAATCCTCCTGCTTCATCGGGGAAGACAGGTGGCTTATGATGTTCCGGAGCGTATCTTTTCAAGAGGCGATTTAAGGGAGCTTGGAGTGGAGCCCCCCGTATACACGCAGGTTTCCAAATCTCTCTCCGTACACAGGAAAGAGGGGGAGGAACTTATTTATCCCGTAACCTTAAAACAGATACAAAAGCAAAAGGATCAGTTTCCCCTTACACTTTCAGGAAGAGTAAGGCAACCAAACAATGAGAAACAGGAAAAGGATATATTTTCAATAAAGGATCTGGGCTTTTATTATATACCAGGCGCTCCTGTGATTGAAAATCTTACACTTACCCTGGACTCAAGGCCGACTGCAGTGATCGGGCAGAACGGTGCTGGAAAAACCACACTGGTTAAGCTGCTTAAGGGTCTGCTAAAGCCCAAGACAGGGACTGTGCTTCTTGAAGAGGAAGATATTTCCGGGCGCACTGTGGCCCAGCTTGCAAAGAGGGTAGGATATGTATTTCAAAATCCCGATGACCAGATCTTTAAAAATCAGGTTTTAGAAGAGGTAATGGTAGGTCCCTTAAACATTGGCATGTCAAGAAAAGAAGGAGAACAGCGCGCAAGAGAAGCTCTTGAGATGGTGGGTCTTCTCCATGCAGCCAACGAAAATCCTTATGATCTGGATTTGTCCGAGCGAAAGATGGTGGCAATTGCATCCGTAGTGGCCATGGATCCTAAGGTGCTGATCTTAGATGAGCCCACCATCGCCCAGGATGCCAGGGGGCGGGAAGTGCTAGGGCAATTGATCCGCACCATGACAGAAAAAGGGAAATTTGTACTGGCAATTCTTCATGATATGGATTTTGTTGCCCGGTATTTTGAACGGGTTATTGTTATGGCAGGAGGAAAAGTGATTTCAGACGGACCGGGAGAGGAGGTTTTTTATGAGAAAGACACTCTTACAAAAGCCCGCCTGGAGCCGCCACATATCACAAGACTTTGTGAACTCCTTGGATACGAAGGCACATTTTTGACAACTGAGGACATCAGAGAATAAGGCAGGAGTAATGAGACGTGAATGGCAACAGCAGAAGAAAGAAAATAGTGGAACTGTTAAATGAGGAAGGAAAGCCCATATCCGGAGGAGATTTAGCCCAGAGACTTGGCGTCAGCAGGCAGGTGGTTGTGCAGGATATTGCACTATTACGGGCGGAAAATGAGACGATCATGTCGACCAACAAAGGTTATCTCATTCATGGGGGTAAGGAAGATAAGGAACACTCCTGTATAAGGATCTTCCGGACCAATCATAAGACAGAGGATACGTTAGAGGAACTGAATACCATTGTTGATTACGGCGGAAGAATCAGGAACGTGTTGATCGAGCACCAGTTATACGGACAGATCGAAGTAGATTTAATCATAAACAACCGGCTGGATGCGGCAGAATTTATGCGGCATCTGGAATCCTCGGAAGATCAGCCCTTAAATGTGCTGACAGGAGGCTGCCACTATCATACCGTAGAGGCGGACTCGGAGAAAAATCTGGATTTTATAGAGGCAGAGCTGAGAAAGAAAGGCTATTTGATCTAGTATTAAGTCGTTTTCCCCCTTTTCGAATCGTTTGAAGTATGATATGATATTGTATTATTGATGTGACTGACATGGAGGAAGAAAGATGGAAGATAACAAAGAAGAAATAATTTCTAAAAACTTTATTGAACAGGAGATAGACAAGGATCTTTCAGAAGGCGTTTATAACCATGTGCAGACCAGATTTCCGCCGGAGCCAAACGGTTATCTGCATATTGGACATGCCAAATCCATCCTGTTAAACTATGGCCTGGCTAAAAAGTATGGCGGGAAATTCAACCTCCGTTTTGATGATACAAACCCGACAAAAGAAAAGACGGAATTCGTGGAATCCATTATCGAAGATGTAAAATGGCTGGGTGCAGAATTTGATGACAGGCTTTACTTTGCTTCCAACTACTTCCAGGAGATGTACGACTGTGCAGTTCTTTTAATAAAGAAGGGAAAGGCATTTGTCTGTGATTTAACTGCCGAAGAGATCAGGGAATACAAAGGGGATTTTAAAACTCCAGGCAAGGAGAGCCCTTACAGAGACCGGAGTGTGGAAGAAAACTTAAAGATGTTTGAAGAGATGAAAGACGGAAAATACAAAGATGGCGAAAAGGTTTTAAGAGCCAAAATTGATATGTTATCTCCCAACATCAATATGCGTGATCCGGTTATCTACCGTGTAGCCCGCATGACCCATCATAACACCGGTGATGCATGGTGTATCTATCCCATGTATGATTTTGCCCATCCAATAGAAGATGCCATTGAACAGATTACCCACTCCATCTGTACGCTGGAATTTGAAGATCACAGGCCGCTGTATGACTGGGTAGTAAAGGAATGTGAATTTGAAAACCCGCCCCGTCAGATTGAATTTGCCAAGCTTTATCTGACTAATGTAGTGACTGGAAAGCGTTACATCAAAAAGCTCGTGGAGGATAATATTGTTGACGGCTGGGAAGATCCCAGACTGGTATCCATCGCAGCGTTAAGAAGAAGAGGCTATACACCCGAATCCCTTCGCATGTTTGTTGATTTAGTAGGTGTTTCAAAGGCCAACAGTTCTGTTGATTACGCGATGTTAGAGTACTGCATCAGGGAGGACTTAAAACTGAAAAGACCTAGAATGATGGCAATTTTAGACCCCATCAGACTGGTGATTGATAATTATCCAGAGGATACCACAGAGTATTTAGATGTAGCCAATAACCTGGAGAATCCGGAACTGGGTGAGAGAAAAGTTCCATTTGGAAAAGAACTTTACATTGAACGGGAAGATTTCATGGAAGAGCCTATTAAAAAGTACTTCCGTCTGTTCCCAGGGAATGAAGTCCGCCTCATGAACGCTTATTTTGTCACCTGTACAAGATGCGAAAAAGATGAGAATGGCAATGTTACCGTTGTTCACTGCACGTATGACCCGGAGACCAAGAGCGGTTCTGGATTTGAGGGCAGAAAAGTGAAAGGAACGATTCACTGGGTAGCTGCTTCCACTGCACAGAAAGCAGAGTGCCGCTTATATGAGAACATCGTGGACGAAGAAAAAGGAAAGTTAAACGAAGACGGAAGCTTAAACTTAAATCCCAATTCCCTGATTGTTTTAAAGAACTGTTATGTGGAGCCCAGCTTTGATGGAGCCAGGGCATATGACAGCTTCCAGTTTGTAAGAAACGGCTTCTTCTGTGTTGACTGCAAGGACAGCACACCGGAGCATCTGGTATTCAACCGGATTGTATCCTTAAAGAGTTCTTTTAAAATTGGAAAATAGTACAGCTGAACAAAAATGCCGCATGACCGCAAGATAAGGGACGTGCGGCATTTTTTCCTATCCGGTAAAGGAGGAATGTTGTTACCATGGAACTGATGATACCTTTAAAGAACCAGCCGGGCTGGCCTTATTACAGCCAGATTTACAGTTACATTAAGAATGATATTGTAAAAGGAAATCTAAAGCCGGCGGTCCGCCTCCCCTCCACCAGACTTTTGGCGGAGCATTTAAAAGTCAGCAGGAGTACCACCCAGATGGCTTACGAGCAGCTTTTATCAGAGGGCTATATTGAATCGGTTCCCTGCCGTGGATATTTTGTGTTGAAAATCGACGGACTCGTTAATACCGGACAGGAGAGCTTAAAAAGCCAGCCCTCTTTTTTTACAGCTGAAAAAGAAGAAAAGGGTGGGAAGAAAGACTGGGCGGTGGACTTTTCCCCAAGAGGAATTGATCTTTGCAACTTTCCATTTAATGCATGGAGACGGATAACCAAAAATACGCTGATTGATGATAACCGAGAAATGTTTGCAGCCGGAGACCCCCAGGGAGAATACCTGTTTCGGGAAGCAATTCGTTCCTATCTTCACTCTGCCAGAGGAGTCAACTGTCTCCCGGAACAAATCATTGTGGGTGCGGGAAGTGAATATCTTCTGATGCTGTTGTCCCAGATTCTGGGAAGGGACAGAATCATTGCCATGGAAAATCCGACTTACAGGCAGGCATACCGGGTGTTTGACAGTCTGCAGTATCGTGTAGTGCCTGTTGATATGGATCAGTCCGGAATGGATGTCCAGATGCTTGAGAAAAGCGGAGCGGATATTGCCTACATCATGCCTTCTCATCAGTATCCAACCGGAATTATTATGCCAGTAAAACGAAGGCAGGAGCTGCTTGCGTGGGCGTATGAACGTGAGGACCGGTATTTAATTGAGGATGATTACGACAGTGAGTTCCGGTATAAGGGAAAGCCAATTCCCGCCCTGCAGGGTATGGATGAAAGAGACCGGGTCATTTACTGTGGGACTTTTTCCAAATCCATTGCGCCTGCTATCCGTGTAAGTTATGTGGTATTACCCATACCCTTATGCCAGATTTATCAGAAACGGATCAGTTTCTATGCCTCCACTGTATCAAGAATTGACCAGAATATACTGTATCAGTTCCTGTCTGAGGGTCACTATGAACGCCATTTAAACCGGATGAGAGCAGTTTATAAATCCAAGCATGATGTGTTAACTGCCGGTTTAAAGTCCTTTGAAGATCAATTTTTTATTGGCGGAGAACATGCTGGACTGCATCTGCTTCTTACGGACCGGAAGGCAAGAAGCGAGGAGGAGCTGATTTTAAGTGCAGAGAAGCAAAACGTAAAGGTATATGGTTTGTCCGGCTCCTTTATTCATAAGGAGCATAACAAATATCCACCTACGGTCATTCTTGGTTTTGCAAATCTGACTGAGACGAAAATACAGGAAGGGATTGTTCTTTTAAAAGAAGCCTGGTCGGTTGACGGCAGTAAGGGGGTGATTTCGTGAATTATGATCAGAATAAAACAAAGAGAGAGGAAAATATCAGGATAGGAATCACCATTGCCCTGGTGTCACTGATGATGCTTCTTTTAAGTGTAGCAGGAACGGTAAGAATCAGTAGGGAAACACAGATTAAGGATAAACAGCTTAAGAAAACACAGTTAACGCAGATTCAGTCAGAAGATGCACCAGCGCCTAAAATGGCGGTTGCTAAAACGCAGGTTACCACGATTTCTCTGACGGGGGCTGATCGTGAGTTTTTAGAAGGGCTGACCGGCAGATTGAAAGACGGGGATCTGGAAGGAGCTGCAAGGCTGATCGAGTTAAATGAAAGCTCCTTTGGTGAATTTCCCTGTATGTATTCTGGAGAAACGTTGAGACGTGAGATCGCAGATGGGACAGGAATGGTATTTTTAAAACCTACGGTTGTATTTTATGGGGATTTCAAAGATGGAGTGCCCGATGGAACAGCTGCTGCCATTTCAGTCCTTAGTCTGGAAGAAGGCAAACGATATGATTATTCTTATGGGAGCTGGAAGAAAGGAAAGATGAACGGCAGCGGAGAATGCGGTTACCGTTACTACGATGGGGTCACAGAGGATATTACAGTGAAAACATCGAAAGACGGAATGTTTCAGGATGATCGAATGCAGGGCCAGATCACTTATTCCAGTACCAACCGGCAGGGAGAGACCGCTGTCTGGCAATTTCAGACGAAAGACGGAGTGATCGTATTAAATGACCGGTGGATCAAAGAGACAGATGCAAAAGGTGCAGTCATCTATAAACTTCTTGCTAACGGGGAAAAAGACCACGCCTATGCACTTAGTGAACGGGCTATTGGTGAGGACAGATGGAAAAACTTAATCCTGTTCTCCCAAAACGAATAAGGAGGCACCAGGCAGTGAATCAGGAAATTATAAGCCGTCTCGCAGTCATCACCGATGAGGAACGGGAGATTATAAATGGCCGGACGGAGATCGACCGGAAGCGGTATACAGAGGGGCGGGAGCTGGTAATTGACAGCAAAAAGATGCTGGAACATGGTAAAATGATCCGTATCAGACCTCACACCAGATTTGTCCATTTTCCAAGACATAAGCATAATTATATAGAAGTGATTTATATGTGCCAGGGAGAGACGACACACCGGATTGACGGAGAAGAAGTGGTTTTAAAAACCGGGGAGCTGCTATTTTTAAATCAGCATGCAGCACAGGAAATACTTCCTGCAGGTGAGAGAGATATTGCGGTTAACTTTATCATACTTCCAGAGTTTTTTGATACGGCTTTTCAGATGATGGGAGAGGAGAAAAATCTTTTAAGAGATTTTCTGGTGGGCAGTCTTTGCTTTGATCCCCGCTATGCCAGCTACTTGCATTTTCAAGTAGCTGACGTTCTTCCGGTCCAGAATCTGGTGGAGAATATGGTCTGGACTTTGCTCAATGACCAGCCCAATAAAAGAAGCATCAATCAGGTTACAATGGGTCTTTTATTTCTTCAGCTCATGCACTACACCGATAAAATCAGCCATACATCAGAGAGTTTTGATCAGAAGCTGACCTTTCAGGTTTTAAAATTTATCGATGAAAATTATAAAGACGGGGAACTGACAGAGCTTGCAGCCAGTTTAAATTACAATATTTACTGGCTGAGCAGAGCAGTAAAACGTGTCACCGGCCGGACATTTAAGGAACTGATTCAGATTAAGCGATTGAATCAGGCATCGTTTCTTATTCTTAATACCAGACTCACCATAACGGATGTATCAATTGCCATAGGCTATGACAACACCAGTTATTTTCATCGTATTTTTCGAAATTACTATGGCATGTCTCCAAAAGAATACAGGGATAAGAATATAACATTGCCGTTTCCAGATGGAAAGAGATAATAAGATCCCCGTTTTTCTTTTCTCCTTTGGTAAGAATTTAAAACCTTAACCAGTGCTTTAAAAGTGAAGAAAAGAAAACTAAGATAATTTATTAATAACTTGTATTTCTGTAATAATGAAAAACAAATGAGCATATACTTGGTTATATATGGTTAATTTAAATATATCTGTAAAGGAGAGGACCAATATGCCAAGAGGAGTCAGAAAAACAGCACTGGAAAAACTTCAGGAAGAGTTAATGGAAGTGCAGGAATCTATTAAGCAGTATAAGGAAAGTCTCGTTACGCTGGATGAAAAGGAAAAAGAAATTCAGGATAAAATAAAGCTGGAGCAGTTTAAGGAAGTATCCTCAATACTGGACGAGCACGAAATGTCTATTATGGATTTAAAAGAATTACTTATTTCTTCTAAGGCTGATTAAGAGGAAACAAAACAGTTGGCTGAATATGCAAATAAGGACGCAGTTTTAATTAAACAGCGTCCTTATTTTTTATTTAAATATCCGTTATGATAGAGTAAGAACCCTGCGGGTATCCCTTTATGCCCAAACCCAAATAGCGTGGGCAATAATAATGAAACACCCTGCGGGTATCCCTTTATGCCCAAATAGCGTGGGCAATAATAATGAAACACCCTGCGGGTATCCCTTTATGCCCAAAGGACGTGGGCAATAACAATGAAAGGTGTGGTGCGAATGGAAAAATATTATCTTGCCGTAGACATTGGAGCCTCCAGCGGTCGTCATATACTCGGGACTGTGAAGGACAACAAGATAATTCTGGAAGAGATTTACCGTTTTGACAACGGTATGAAGCAGGAGAATGGACATTTATCCTGGGATGTGGAGTCCTTATTTGCAGAAATA
>JAQSYE010000042.1 GCA_029256305.1 Lacrimispora sp.
AAACTGTTTCATCCTCTTTTACGGGCAGAGAGATCCCACCGCCCTTTTTCAGTTCTATATCGTAGATACTTACGGGAATATGTCTTGGCTTCACTCCCGTTGCCCCTTCATAGGTGCCGGATAAAACCCCAATTGTTGTACTGTCTTTAGAGATTCTACTGCCTCTTTTCACTTTGCAACTCTTAAATAATCCAAAAATTTTCATTGCATACAATCCGTCTGTATGTCTCAAATTTAGACCATTTATTATGGAAAGCGATTTTATTACCAGGACCCAGATTATTAAATTCAGACAAGCAGTCTGACAGGTCTTCTTTGGAACTGATTTTTAAGGCAAATCCTCTCTCATCCAGAATCGGCAATCCTGAATAACTATAATCATCAAGGCTTATGATATCCAGGATTGCTCGGCCTCGTACAAGAACTGCCACGGAGTCATCCAAAGAAATTACATCAAAAAAATCAGGATAGTGGAAACTGTCTCCAGAAACGGAAACGAAGTCGCCCTGCCGGTATGTGGCTTCTTTTGTTTTCTGTCTGGAAAGGAACGCATTCTCCAGGTTAAAATAGAATTCTTCAAAAATATATCCGCCGGCCTGTAATCCACCTTTTTCAAAGTAGGGTTTTTCGTCCTCGCTTTCCACCTGCTCCACCACTCCGCAGGCTGATGTCATATGGCTGATCCGGTCGATTAAAATCAGTTCTCCAAGGGTTTTATTTCTTTTAAATTCATCAACCGGTATCCTTTGGGAAAATTCCAGCAGACAGGAGGCAATTTCATTTTTGCCGATCTCCTGGACAGGTAAATGTTCCCCTGTATGAATATCCACCCGATAATCAATGTGTTTAACCACAGCAGGAAGCATTCTGGTTCCCAGTTTCAGCAGATAATCATTGCCTTCCTTAAGCGGTGCTTCATCCATCCATAGAATGGATGCTTTCACTTCTTTGCTTACAGGCAGCTGTCCCTGATCGGTCAGAACGTTTCCGCGGCTCACATCCACCTCTCTGTCAAGCTGAATGGTAACTGCCTGGCCTGCAGCCGCCTGGTCAGATGACCGGTCCCCTATCAGAAGACTCTTTACCTTTGCTGTCTCATTTCCGGGAAGTACCGTAAGGATTTGTCCCACAGAGACTGTTCCGGATTCCACCTGGCCCTGAAAGCCGCGAAATTCATGGTCAGGACGGCACACTCTTTGAACCGGCATATAAAAACTGCTTCCAGCCTCCTCCGTAATTTCCGTCTGTTCCAGGCAGGAAAGGAGGGTCTCTCCCTGATACCAGGGCATATAATCTGATTTTACCGTTACATTATCCCCTTCCGTAGCGCTGACTGGAATGATAGTCACATGTTTTAAAGACAATTCCTCAGTAAGCACCGCTATACTTCGGCTGATCTCTTCAAATCGCTCCTGACTGTAATCCGCTAAATCCATCTTGTTAACTGCAAAGATGAAATAACGGATTCCCATAAGGGAACAGATCCTTAAGTGACGCCTGGTCTGTACCAGAACTCCCTGCTTCGCATCCACAAGAATAATTGCTAATTGGGCGAACGAAGCTCCCACCGCCATGTTTCTTGTATATTCCTCGTGTCCCGGCGTATCCGCTACAATAAAGCTTCTTTTCTCCGTTGTAAAATACCGGTACGCCACATCAATGGTGATGCCCTGCTCCCGTTCCGCCATCAGACCGTCTAAAAGAAGGGAATAGTCAATTTCACCGCCCCTGGAACCCACCTTACTGTCAAGGAGCAGTGCCTTTTCCTGATCTGCATACAGCAGTTTGGAATCGTAGAGTATATGACCAATCAAAGTGGATTTCCCATCGTCCACACTTCCGCATGTAATAAATTTCAACAATCCGTTCATCAGAAATATCCCTCCCTTTTTCTCTTTTCCATACTGGCGGCTCCGCCGTCTTTGTCGATGACCCGGCTGGTCCGTTCTGATTCTACGGAGCTTAGAGTTTCTTCAATGATCTGATCAATGGTAACGGCTTCTGAAAGAACTCCACCAGAAAGAGGATAACAGCCCAGGGTCCGGAAACGAACCTTTTCAAGCTGGGGAACCTCTCCGGGGTTTAGCCGCATACGATCATCATCCACCATGATAATATCATCTTCCCGATAAACCACTGGCCTCTCCGCTGCAAAATACAATGGAACAATCGGAATATTTTCCTGTTTTATGTACTGCCAGATGTCCTTTTCCGTCCAGTTGGAAATAGGGAATACCCGGATACTCTCTCCTTTATAAATCTCTGTATTATAAAGCTTCCACATCTCCGGTCTCTGATTCTTAGGATCCCAGGCGTGGGTAGCGCTTCGGAAGGAGAAGATTCTCTCTTTTGCCCGGCTTTTTTCCTCATCCCGTCTGCCTCCGCCAAAGGCTGCAGTGAATCCATACTTGTTTAATGCCTGCTTTAGTGCCTGGGTTTTCATAATATCAGTGTAGGATGAACCGTGGTCAAATGGATTAATTCCCCGTGCAACGCCATCCTCATTGATATATTCCAGCAGCTGGATTCCCAGTTCCTTGGCTGTTTTATCCCGGAATTCGATCATTTCTTTAAATTTCCAGGTTGTATTGACATGAAGAAATGGGAAAGGCGGCTTTTCCGGATAGAAGGCCTTTAATGCCAGATGAAGCATAACGGAACTGTCCTTTCCGATCGAATAGAGCATAACCGGCTTCTCGCATTGGGCGGCTACCTCTCTGATAATATAAATTGCCTCTGCTTCCAATTCATCTAGATGGGATAATCTGCTCATAATATCTCTCCTCTAATACTTATTCGAATTTTTACCGTTCACTTCAATGATACGAACGGCACCACCTGGTCTGGTGATTTTCCAGAGAAGGACAGCCCCTTCTGCTGATACATTCATCACAGTTCCATTTCCTCCCATATCAGCTCCTAAGTAAAAATCAATGGCTCCAAACCGGCACGCCTTTACACAGGAAGCGCAGCCCCAGCAGTCTCTGGGATATTTGATAACGGCTTTGCCGTCTTTTTCCTTAATAAGACTACCTGGGCAGACTCTGGTGCAGGCAAGGCATCCTACACATGCTTCTTTAGAAATCCGTATGCTCATATCTGATCTCCTTTCCTATGTCCCGGAGTTTTAATATAAATGTTCCGTCTTTTAGTGTGGAGTTAACAAATTTACGATATTTCTCATCTGGCCCGGGGAAATCCAAATTTTCCTGGAAAGAATGCCACCTTGTTTCTTTTCGAAAGCCCAGATGGGCAATGACAGAGCGACATACAATGAGACGCTCCTTCAGTTCATAGACAAACATCAGCTCATGCATATCAGAGGCATTTAAATCTTTGGTCAGTTCTGTGATTTCCACTATTTTCTCTTCCCCAAGCATCAGTTGCTTTTCATTAAACTGATAATTGGTTGAAATCCCTCCTGCATACTCATCCATTACCTTCTGCATTGCCTCTTCCAGTTCCTCTGCTGAAAAAAACGCTTCTGTGCTATTTAAAATGCTTTCATACTCCCGGATCTTTTCATCAGCAACGAATGAGGTCTGATCTGTGATTTCAACCCCACGGCCCTTTTTTATAATATCCAATGCGGCAATTTCCCCTTCTGCCAAGGCCCCTGTCACATACTTTTGGGGACAGCCTCCTGCTACGTCTCCCGCTGCATACAAACCTTTCACAGTGGTTTCCCTGTTTGTATTAATCCAGTATCCGCTTGCAGTATGGCCTCCAACGATATAAGGTTCCGTTCCTGCTATTTCCACATCTTCTTTTCCAGGCGTCCTGTCATTTTGCAGCCATTTAAGAGTCTGGCTGGGAGCCATGTTTAAGTATGCTTTGAGCAAATCCTCTTCCGTGCCTTTGTCAATTCCCTCCGTATGTAAATAGCAGGGGCCATTGCCCAGATGATTTTCCCTTACGGTTCCATAGACCCTTTCACTGGTGGTAATTCCGTATTTTTCTTCGTAAACCTCTCCTTTGGAATTGACCTGTTTTGCTCGGACTCCCTGGGCAATAGTTCCGGTAGGGGCGATGGTATCTTTGCATCGGAGTGCGATAAACCGCATTTCAAAGGATGTCATTTCTGCACCAGCTTTCATTCCCATGGCATAACCAGCTCCCGTATTGAACGGAGGGTACCACATCTTATGACGGGAAAATCCCGGGTTGTTGGGCTTATAAAGGCCGGCTGCACCTCCGGTGGAAACAATGACTGCTGGCGCCTGGATTTCATAAGCGATGTGTTCCTCCATATGAAATCCCACAGCTCCTTTTACTTCATTGTTATCTATAAGCAGATCCGTAATCGTTACATGTTCTAAGACCGTGACATTTGGTGCCTGTAATACAGCATCGGCAAGAATGGGCTTTATATTTTCTCCGTTTATCTTAATATTGCGTTTTCCTCTTGTCACATAATTGCCCTTTTCATCTTTTAAGATCACAAGCCCCAGCCGTTCTAAATCAGCTGTCACTTTATTAAATCTCCTGGCGGCCGATAACAGAAGATCTTCTCTGGCAATGCCCGCCGCATCTTTCATTGCATAGTCCACATAATCTTCAGCAGTCTGCCCCTCTGTAATATAGGCATTGATGGCATTTACCCCTGCTGCCAGGCAGCCGCTCCGCCTGATCCCTGCTTTCTCGGCAATAATGACTTTTAATTCCGAATTTTCCGAAAGAGTCAGTGCCGCAAAACACCCTGCCGTTCCTCCCCCTATAATCAGGACATCTGCCGTCAGAACTTCCCG
Source organism: Lacrimispora sp. (assembly GCA_029256305.1). Lineage (GTDB taxonomy): Bacteria > Bacillota > Clostridia > Lachnospirales > Lachnospiraceae > Lacrimispora. The sequence goes on from JAQSYE010000042.1 coordinate 4,749, forward strand.
TTTTAACCTTATACTCATCTTTGACTCCTCTGTCTGATCCTTTTTTCTGTGTTAGAATGTGACGACATTGACCCCGTTTAACAGGGAATTTTCCAGCAGATACGCCTTCTCGTCATCGTAAGCATAGATCCGGTAAACAATCACATGCATTTTTTCTCCAATGGTAACAGGACGCCTTTCCAGAGACCGGTGGGTGGTAAGGGAAACTCCCTTCACATTCAGCCGCACCTCCAGATAATTTCCACGAAAGGAGATGTCTTCTATGATGCCCTCCTCCGAACAACCCATCACATCCTGAAACTTTAAATTGTCACTTTTAAATGCTTCTACAAACTCCGGCCTAATGATCGCCCCTAAAAAATTACCCTTTTCAAATCCCTTCAGCTTATGATACCCATTCATTCTCACTGACTGACCAATAAACTCAGCAACAAAGGGAGTTGCGGGATTTTTATAGATTTCAAATGGACTTGCGATCTGTTCGATTCTGCCCTGATTGGTGACAATGATCTCATCTGCTACCTCCACTGCCTCATCCTGGTCGTGGGTGACAAAGATGCTGGTTATTCCTACCTTATGAATCATCTCCTTTAGCCAGCTACGAAGTTCCTGACGTACCTTTGCATCAATGGCTGCAAACGGCTCGTCAAGGAGTAAAAGTCCGGGACTGGGTGCCAATGCTCTGGCAAATGCAACTCTTTGACGCTGCCCGCCGGAAAGCTGATTGGGATAGCGTTTCTCTAATCCCTCCAGACCGGTTAACGAAAGCAGCTCCATTACCCGTTCCTTAATCAGCTTTTTGTGGACCTTTTTTACTTCCAGACCAAAGGAGATATTCTCATAAACCGTCATATACCGGAACAGTGCGTAATTCTGAAATACAAAACCTATCCCTCGTTCCGCAGCTGGAAGATCATTGACTCGTTTCTGATCGATAACGATATCACCAGAATCCGGTGTTTCAAAACCTGCAATCATCCGCAGAATGGTTGTTTTTCCGCTTCCGCTTGGTCCAAGAAGGGCCGCCAATGTTCCTTTTTTAAGGCCGAAATTCACTTCTTTGGAAGCCTTAAAATCTCCATATGATTTTTCAATATTCTTCATTTCTATGTACATAAGACCCTCCTGACTAAACCTTTACTGCTTTGCCTCATTCTTTTTTGCCTGATGTTCCGCTACATTTCTTATAATCAGTACTGCTACTGCCATAAGAACCAGAATGGAAGAAACAGCAAATGCCGAGGTAATGGATTCTGATGAATTGGAAAGATAAAGGGCATCGATTTCAAGAGGAAGGGTAAATGTCTCCCCTCTTGTTTTTGACAAAGCATGGACGGCACCAAACTCCCCCAGTGCCCTTGCCGTACAGAGAATCACCCCATAAAGAAGTGCCCAGCGTATATGAGGAAAGGTAATCTTTCGGAATATGGTAAATCCATCTGCCCCCATCAGTGCTGCTGCCTCTTCCTCTTCTTTTCCTATGGAAAGAAGAACTGGAATGATCTCCCTTGATACAAATGGAAATGTGACAAATACAGTCGCAAGCACCACTCCTGGAATGGCAAATACGATCTGAATATTTGTTCCAAAAGTCTCATTAAACCTTGCGATCAAACCGCCTGCCCATCCCATTCTCCCGAATGTCATTAAAAAGGCAAGCCCTGCAATCACAGGGGAAATAGAAAACGGAATGTCGATGACTGCTGAGAGAATCTGCTTTCCTTTAAAAGAAAATTTTGTTATCAGCCACGCTGCTGCAATCCCAAAGATGGTATTGACGATAACTGCAATCGCAGCTGCCAGAACAGTGACCCCAAACGCCGATTTTACAGTAGGGGAAGCCAATGATTGAAAGTAAAAGCCCATTCCCTCTTTCAGGGAATTAACGATTACGGAGATCAGAGGCAGAACCAGCATAAAAAACAGAAATAACCCACTGATTCCTATGAGAAACCATTTACCTTTTATTTTCATACGTGTTCCCTCCTATAAACAGCTGGTGCGCTTGGCCTGATGCACCTGAATCACATTTACAAACAACAAAACCAGAAAGGATAAAAAAAGCATCACCAAAGCAATTGCCGTTGCTCCGGGATAATCCACATAGTTAAGTTTCTGCATAATCACATAAGATACTACCTGTGTCTGATTCCGTGCGTTGTTCCCTGATATGTAGATCACACTGCCGTATTCCCCCACTCCTCTTGCAAAGGCAAGACCAAATCCAGTTAAAAGCGCGGGCCCAAGTTCTGGCAGAATCACCTTTCTAAATGTATGGAATTTCCCGGCCCCCAGTATTGCTGCCGCCTCTTCATACCGTGGGTCCAACGTTTCAAGAACCGGCTGAATGGATCGTACTACAAATGGGATTCCTATAAAAATCAGTGCGATGGTCAATCCGGTCTTCGTATATGCTGCTTTTATTCCAAACAGTCCGAGGAATCGGCCCATGCCCCCCGTATCGGAATAAAGCTTAGACAGTGTAATTCCTGCTACTGCTGTGGGAAGGGCAAAGGGAAGTTCAATGAGTCCATCCATAATCCGTTTGCCTGGAAATTCATACCGCACAAGGACCCAGGCAAGAATCAGTCCAAACACACTGTTGACAAATGCGGCAAAAAGAGAACATAACAAGCTGGTTTTGAATGCATTTACCACATTGGTTTTGGTTATCAGGTTGAAAAATTCCCGGGGAGATAACTGAAAGGAATATACCAGCACGGAAGCAAGTGGAATGAGTATAATGCCCGAAAGCATGAATAGAGTGATCCCCATACTCAGTCCGAATCCCGGTATGACGCGCTGGCTTTTTCCTGCCTGATCTGACTGTTTTGTCATTTAACTTTCCTCCCTCTAATTTTCGTAAATCTCATCGAAGATTCCTCCATCAGCAAAAAAAGTTTCATACGCAGCATCCCAGCCCCCAAAATCATCAATGCTGCAAAGATTTACATTAAGATCGAATTTTCCGGAAAATTCAGAAAGAATCTTCTTATTGGAGGGTCTGTATCCGTATTCGCCGATTAGCCTTTGTGCTTCATCGGAATAGAGATATTTTAAGTATTCCTCTGAGGCCTTCTCTGCTCCATCTTTGCGGGCATTTTTATCCACTACCGCCACACTGGGTTCTGCAAGAATACTAATACTGGGGGTGATTATTTCATACTGATCCGGATACTCTTTCACCGTATTGATGGCTTCATTCTCCCAGGCAATCAGCACATCTCCCTGCCCATTTTCCACAAACGTAGTGGTGGCTCCCCTGGCTCCTGAATCCATAACAGAAACATTCTTATAAAGATCTGTCACAAAGGACTTCATCTTCTCCTGGTCTCCTTGATAAGTGACCTTTGCATACTGCCATGCGGCCAGGAAATTCCAGCAGGCGCCGCCGCTGCTCTTTGGATCCGGAGTAATGACCTCCACACCTGGTTTAATTAAATCTGACCAGTCCATTATCTTTTTTTCATTTCCTTTCCTCACCAGAAACACGATGGCAGAGGTATATGGTGAGGAATTTCCCTCAAATTCCTTAATCCACCCGGAATCGATCAAACCGGACTTTTCAATCATGGTAATATCATGTGCCAGAGCAAGAGTCACCACATCCGCATTTGCTCCCTCTATGACCGAACGCGCCTGACCGCCCGATCCCCCGTGGGACTGCACCACCGTTATTCCGGTTTTATAAGTGTCCCTGTAATAGGATTCAAAGATTTTGTTGTACTCCTGATAAAACTCTCTGGTTGGGTCATAAGAAACATTGGTAATTGTAATTGTTCCGTCTTTTCCGGAATCTGTCTGCTTTGCACATCCTGCAAGCATTCCTGCTGCCACGATCATCAGCACAAAGGCTGCTGCCCGCTTTTTTCCTCTTTTTCTCATTCCTGAACCTCCGCATGCTCCGTGTGTTATCTGGAAGTTTAATCCCTATTTACATATTTGTAAAGTATGTTGTTGCTTTTTCTTTCTCTGTATGGTAGAATTTCCTTATCTATTCCCCTATAATCATATTTGTTTGCTTATATATCATATATTACTAGTATGTAAATATGATATTAGTCAGGAGGTAGTCATGTCGCTTAAAACATTGATGATCTTTGTCACGGTCTATAAGGAAGAAAGCATTACTGCTGCTGCAAACAAGCTGAACATCAGCCAGCCTGCAGTAAGCCTGGCAATTCGGGAACTGGAAAATGAGTATTCCATCCGGTTATTCGAACGGGTTGGGAGGGGCATTCAAAAGACCAGTGCCGCCCGCCATTTGTACGAATTTGCTTCCCACATCACCTCTCTCTACCAGGAAATGGATATGGAGTTTAAAAAGCAGAATCAAACCACTCCGCTGCGAATCGGATTTTCCAGCACCATCGGAGCCTGTCTGATGCCTGATCTCATTCACAGCTTTACGGAAAATGGTCAGGTCCCCATGCCTTACATAAAAGTTGACACATCTGACAGGATAGAGACTGCAATCCTGGAAAATCTGCTGGATCTGGCTCTCACAGAGGGAGTCTGCAGCTCGGATAAAATTCTGACGGAACCTTTTGCCAAAGAACAGTTAATTTTGGTTTGCAGCCCATCCCATCCGTTTGCCCAAAGGGAGAACGTAACACTGGAGGACTTAAGAGAAGAACGTTTTCTTTTAAGAGAAAAAGGCAGCCAGACCAGAAAACTGGCTGAATCTGCCTTTCACCTGCATGATTTTATCCTCCGTCCTGTCCTTGAAAGTACCAGCAATGAAGCTATAATATGGGGGGTTCATATACAACTTGGAATTGCCATATTGCCGGAACGTCAGGTAGCCGAATATTTGGAAAAGGGAACACTTTTCGCCCTGCAGCTGCAGGGGATTGATTTGAAGCGGGAATATCAGATAATATATCATCAGAATAAATATTTAAATCCAGAAATGCTGCGTTTTATGGAGCTGGTTAAACAAAAAACAAATACGCCCTGAAAGGAACGTAACTCCTCTCAGGACGCATCTAATATGTAGAATTATCTTTAATTAGTATGTAAACAGCTGTACCCAGTACTGTGTACCTGCACTGTTTTGTAAATTACCAACACCGATATGTGTATAGTTCTTATTTAAGATGTTAGCACGATGTCCGGCACTGTTCATCCATGCATTCATTACTTCTTCCGGAGTCTTCTGTCCCCAGGCAATGTTCTCGCCTGCGCCCTGGAAGTTAACGTTCTGCTCTTTAATTGCAGTGGAGAATGAACTGCCGTTTGGACGTACATGCTCAAAGGAAGTCTGAATCTCATTGGCTCTTACATTGGCTGCTTTTTCTACGTTAACATCAATAGTAAGAGGTGCAAGTCCAGCTTTTGCTCTTTCTGCATTTACCAGATCAACAACCTGCTGGGTGTAGGTCTTGTTGGTAGTGGAACCGTTATCTGTGTTGCCGTTGTTGGTATTACCATTGTTGGTATTTCCGTTGTTGGTGTTACCGTTGTTGGTGTTACCGTTGTTGGTGTTACCGTTGTTGGTGTTACCGTTGTTGGTATTACCATTATTGGTATTGCTTCCGTTACCATTGTTGCAATTTCCGTTGTTATTACCATTGCCATTGATTAATGATGACCAGTCCAAATTGTTCGAATTGATCCCAAGCTGCTGAAGCTTCGCCTTTAAATCATTGGCATTGCAGGAGCCATAAATTGCAGTCACGTTTCTTCCGCCATAGCACTGTTTGTATGAGTTATTCACCGCCGCGTTTGCTGTTAATGGAAGCATGCTTGTCAAGGTTAACGTAATCAATCCAATTGCCTTTAGTTTCTTCAATGTTATTTCCTCCTTTTGGGTTTGTTACAATTTTATTACATTTGTGTTACAAACATATGATAGCACTCTTACTTCCATTTTTCCAGTGGTAATACATGGTAATTATTTTTCCAGATTCCCAGAACCGGGAAAAGGAATTTTCCATTCTTAGTCCAATTCCCTGTATGCATCTGTCAAAAAGTCCAGAAAATGCCTGCTTGCAGCAGGTAAAATCCTCTGATCCTTAAATACGACTCCAATGGTTCTGGACAGCGGCGGTTCCATATTTCTCACAGCATTTTTATAATCCACCCTGTTTAAAATCAAATCGGAAAGAATTCCCACACCCAGTCCTTTTTCTATCATCGCCATAATTGTATAATCATCATGAACTATGTATTGAATGTTCGGCTTAATTCCATGCTGCTGGAAATATTCCAGGGGCTCGTTTAAGCTTCCCTCTTCCAATAAAATAAATGGTTCTTTCGCCAGTTCCTTTATCGGGATCTTATCTTTTGCTGCAAGGGGATGGGTCAGGGGAAGAACTGCAAGCATAGGATCTTTTTTTAATGGAATGGTTTTCAGTTCCTGATCTGTCACTGCCTGGGGATTAACAAATCCAAAATCCACGCTGCCTTCCTTTACCAGCTGCTCAATCGCCGTGTAGTCCCCCTGATATAGCTGAAAGCTGACAGACGGATGTATTTCTTTGAAGCCCTTCATCAGTCCCGGAAGCCAGTGACAGGATACACTGGCAAAGGTACCGATGCGAATGGACGCATTTTGAATCCCTTCTATCTCACTTCGTTTTTCCATCAATTCCCTGTATGCATGACAGATATTTTTTATGTATGGCATAAGTTCTGCACCGTCCGGCGTCAAAGTTACGCCTTTTTTCGACCGAACAAAAAGGACTGTATTCAGTTCCTCTTCCAATGACTGGACCATCTGGCTGACAGCAGACTGTGTATAACCCAGTTCTTTGGCAGCTTTGGTAAATCCCCCACATTCTGCAATTTTAACGACTGCCCGGTACCGGTTCATTCATCCACCCTCTTATCCATCAGTTTTCCTAATGTTTCCATTATAAACATTTGTTTTACTGATGTAAAGAACCGTGGTATATTTTTCTTAGTTTACCAAAGGGGATCTGACCCTGTTACGGAGGATTTTTATGAATGAGCGTAAATCACAATATTTCAACGGAATAAAAAACGGCATTCCCATAGGACTTGGATACTTTGCAGTGTCCTTTACCTTTGGCATCATGGCGGCTAATACCGGTCTTACACCATGGCAGGCCATCGTGATGTCACTTACCAACTTAACCTCAGCAGGACAGTTCGCCGGACTTGGGATCATTAAAACAGGGGCATCCCTGGGAGAAATGGCTCTTGCCCAGTTTGTAATCAATTTAAGATACAGCTTAATGTCCTGTTCTCTTTCCCAGAAATTGAAAGAGGAGACTCCATTTTACCACCGTCTTCTCCTTGGATACGGCGTGACGGATGAGGTCTTTGGCGTCTCGGTCTGTAAACCCGGTAAATTAGATCCACGCTACTGTTATGGACTGCTATCCACAGCAGTACCTGGCTGGACACTGGGAACTGCTTTCGGAGCGGTATCCGGAAGTCTGCTTCCAGACCGGCTTTTAAGCGCCTTAAGCGTGGGATTATACGGCATGTTTGTGGCTATTATCGTACCTCCGGCAAGGGATAACCGGACTCTGGCGTGGGTGGTAGCTGCCTCCATGATTCTCAGTTTATTGTTTTCCTGGCTTCCGGGGCTTCGTATGATTTCTTCTGGTATAAGGCTTATACTTCTGACAGTTGTAATTGCAGGCGCAGCCGCTTTTTTATTTCCGTTTCCGGTCAAAGAGGAGGATTCTTATGAATGACCGCATTTATTTGTACATACTGGTTATGGCAATCGTGACTTACGCTATCCGCGTACTTCCCCTGACTCTGATCCGGCGGGATATAAAAAATTCTTGGGTACGGTCCTTTCTCTTCTACGTTCCCTATGTAACCTTGTCTGTAATGACTTTTCCAGCTATTCTGACAGCCACCAGGAGTATCTGGTCCGCAGCGGCGGCATTGGCGGCGGCGGCGGTAATGGCTTACAGGGGAAAGACGCTGATTTTCGTTTCTTTGACGGCTTGCGGGGTTGTTTATATAATGGAGTTCCTGTTGTGACTACAAAAAGAGACTATTACATTTATGATTATTAATGTAATAGTCTCTTTTCGTAATCAGCAGATCTTATTTTCAAAACTTTTTACTATCAGTTACTGAGTCATTTACTATCCACAACGGTTCCCCGCCATGAAAAAAGTAGTCAATCTGTTCGGCAGCCTGAACTGCAATTGCAGTCATGCATTCTTCTGTGTTAGATGCCATATGGGGAGTAACTGCTGTATTCGACATATGAAGCAGAGGATTGGTGCTTAAAGGCGGCTCTGTCTCAAATACATCCACAAAAGCACCGGCGATTTTTCCTGCTTCCAGGGCCTGTATCAGCTCGCCTTCATTGACCACCTCGCCTCTGGAACAATTAATAAAATAAGCGCTTTCCTTCATCCATGCGAATTCTTTTTCACCTACAAATCCAATGGTTTCAGCTGTTGCAGGAACATGAAGGGATATGACATCACACTCTCTAAACAATTGCTCCCAGCCCAGTATTTTTACATACTCTGGCATATCAAATGGCTGGTTTAAATAAGCAGCTATTTTCATGGAAAGACCGTCATGTGCAATTTTGGCTGTTCGTCTTCCAATTCTTCCAAATCCTATAATTCCAAGGGTTTTGCCCTTCAACTCCATTCCCTTATTGGAATTCTTAAAAAGAAAATTTCCGTTTTTCATCTGCTCGCTGCATGGAAATAATTGCTTTGTTACCGCTAGCATGGCACCAATTGTATACTCTGCAACAGATATTGTGGTAGCATCTGGTGTATTCGTAACTACAATACCGAGCCTTGATGCCGTTTCTATGTCAACATTATTATAACCTGCACCATGCCGTGCCACGATCTTCAATTTTTTTCCGGCTTTCATCACTTTTTCAGTCATATCGGCAGTACGCAATAGCACCGCATCACAATCTGCTATATCCCGGATTAAATCTTCCTCTGCTGCACCTGAACCGATTTTTATTTCAAATCCATGATCAATTAAATACTCCATTCCTTCCTGTGCAATCATTTGTGGTATTAATACCTTTATTCCCATACAAATTAACCTTTCTGTCTTTATTAAACCTGCCTTTTCTATGCGTAAACAGTTTTCATCAGTTTTGCCAGTTCTGACGGATCTGTTGTTTCACCCATTAACTTCTGGCGTTCCTGGTCCATACTGGTTATGAGTTTTGCCTTTTCTAAAACCTCCCTCAGATACTTTCTTGGAAATTTCACTGCACCATTTTGATCCATGTGTATCACCTCTCCCGGGCAAACATCCATACCGTGGATAGATATGGGAGTATTTAGAGCTGCTATAGCAACGGTTCCATGACCGGCCGTCAAGCCGGGAAACAGGCACTGAACCTCTAACCCCCTCATCTCTTCGATATCTCTGGCGGGTCCATCTCCCAAAACTCCTGTTACGCCAAGCTGCTTCAGTGCAGTCAGCATGTTTCCACCCAGCAGAGCATTTTTAAATCTCATGTTATCGGGTCCACACTGTTTCATGGCCAGAATTACAGGTTTCGGTGCCTCTTCAACTGCTTTTAGCAGATCTAGGAATTCCAATCTGTCATATCCCGGATCTTTAGGAGAATAAGTCACAGTTACCACATGGGCACATCTGGCGCCGTGCTCCGGATAAAGACATTTTAAATTCTGATCCGTATACCAGTTGATTTCAAATGGGTGATAAAGTCCAAGACAAGTCTGCCTGTCCCCTGCATAGGTCGCAACTGCGTTTGTAATAGTCGGCGTATCAAACAGCTCCAGATCTTTCATAATTCTTTGTTCATTTTCAATATCCGAACGATCCATGCCTATCCCTTTCTACAATGCTTTGATTTCATTCCAGATACTGTCTTCCACATAGATTCCCTTTTCATCATGCTCCTGATGAAAACGGATAAAATCATCTCCTGGTGCGAAAATTCCATTGGATTGCTCAGAGAGTTCCCCGCTTTTAAGATGATTTACTGCTTTTTTTATTTCTACGCTCATCTTTTTAGCATCTGTAGTTTTTGAGGGATCAATTAAGATCATAACCTGAGAGGCACCTCCACAGCTACCCTTGCCTGCCTTATCTAAATCAGCCGCTCCTTGTCCATCTGTAAGAATACTTCCAAGAATGTCCAGCATAAAAGCAAAACTAGACCCCTTCCAGTAACCAATTGGCATGATTCTCCGGCTTTCTTCAATTGCACCCGGATCATTGGTGATATTCCCATTTTTGTCAAAGCCTCCTGGAAGCGGAAGCTTTTTCCCTTCAAGACGAGTCATGGCCAGTTTTCCATAAGCATATTGGGAGATTGCCATATCAAGCATCATGGGTTCTTCCCCTTGGGTTCCTGGAACCGCCATAACAAAGGGGTTATTTCCCAATCTGCATTCTTTTCCACCCCAGGGAGGCATAACAGATTCGGTGTTAGTCCACATAATGGAAATAAAGCCCTTTCTCGCGGCATAAAGACCATAGCTTCCTCCCCGCATCCAGTGAGTTGTGTTCTTTAAACCAACCATGCCGATTCCATATTCTGCAGCCATCTTAATCCCTTCTTCTACACAGAACATGGCATTGAGAATCCCAGGACCCATATTACCATTATAAATTTTTATGGCTCCTATTTCCTTTTCAAGCGTTGGCTCGCCATGAATATCGACCCAGCCGTTTTTTATGTAACTCACAAAGCGGGCAACACGGCCTGTACCATGAGAGTAAATCCCGTCATAAGTGGAATCCGTATGAATTCTTGAACAAACTTCTGCTTTTTCCTCACTCATACCATACTTCATAAATACTCGTTTTATTTCATTATTAATTTCATCATATGTTAATCTCATATCATTTTCCCCTTACCTGTCTCATGTACCTTCTTAATTTCCCCGTAAACAGTAAAACCAACAGCAAAAACAGTAATAAGCAAAAAGACGGCTGCTATGGGCGACTGCAGAACAGGAAGAAAGCTTCCCTCCGTTTTCATCAGAGAACGCCTTAAATACGTTTCCAGTGATGGGGCAAGAATAAAACCTACCACAAGGGGCGCCAGAGGGAATTTATTTCGCTTCAGCACATATCCCAGGAATCCGAATAAAACCATGATTAAAATATCTAAACTATTATTATTGGCACAATAAGACCCTACAAAACAGCAAACGATTACTATGGGCAGCAGCAATGTTGAGGGAATGGACAGCATCTTTACAAACAATGATAATCCGTAATACTCCACAAGAAAGAATACGATATTTGCAACGATAAAAGCCGCCAGTATTGCATATACCAACACTCCGCTTGTTTTAAAAAGCAGCGGACCAGGTGTAACATCATGAAGCTGAAACCCTGCCATAATCATGGATGTGGCATTGTCTCCCGGAATACCAAGTGTCAGTAAAATGATAAGAGCGCCTCCCACTGTAGCATTATTTGCTGTCTCAGAAGCCACCACTCCTTCTACAACTCCTGTGCCAAAATCTTCCGGATGTTTGGAAGTTTTTTTTGCGTAAGAATACGCAAGAAGATTACTTACGTTTCCGCCAAGCCCGGGAAGTATGCCAATTAACAAACCAATAATGGCACTGGGAATGGCTGTTTTCAAATAAGATAGAAATTCTTTAAAACTGAATCCAAACCCTTTGACCTCTTTCTGTATGATATCCGAGATTCCAATCACCTTTGAAGAGGATGCTTTTTCCCTGGCTGCCAGCATGATTTGAGATACTGCAAACAGACCAATCAGAACCGGTACCAAATTAAAACCATTCGCCAGCTTATTAATACCAAACGTGTAGCGGTAATAAGAACTTAAGCTGTCGGTTCCTACAAATCCAAACGTTATCCCCAGAAGACAGGACAGAAGTCCTTTCACTATACTTCCCTCTGATAATGCCGAAACGGTGGTGAGGGAAAATAATATAATGGCAAAATAGTCATAGGAATTGAATTTCAAAGCAACCTTAGCAATATGAGGACCTGCAAAGGATAATACCACAGCCCCAATTAATCCCCCTATAAAGGAAAACAAAATTGCTGCACCAAGAGCTTTTTTTGCCTCTCCTTTCTTAGCCATGGGGTACCCGTCAAAACAGGTTGCAATTGAGGACGGCGTACCCGGTATTCCCAGCAATATAGCTGAGATTAAACCGCCGGAGCAACCTCCCACATAAACGGCCATCAAAAAAGAAATTCCATTCACCGCCTCCATTCCAAACGTAAACGGAAGCATGATAGCCAATGCAGTAAAGGCGGAAAGTCCGGGCAGCGCTCCGATAATTAATCCTCCCACAACCCCTGTGAAAATTAAAAACAATGTGTCAAATGCAAAAATCGTCTGGAATCCGTGTAGCAGTTCCATAATCCAGTCTCTCCTCTCTTCGCTTACTTATCAGATCTACATAAATAAATTTCCAACTGGTAAGGCAATCATAAAAATTTTCCAGAAAATGAAATTAATAGCAACAGGCACCAGAACTGATATTGCCAGTGTAATCATCATCTTTTTTCTATTCCTGTAATCTTCTTTTGGCAGTAAAATCAGGCACTGGCAAAACAAATATGCAATCGAGGTGATGACAAACCCCAGCTGTAGTATGATTAGATAATACAAAATCAAGGCAAGACACGTTAAGAGCAGCGAATGGTTCAAACCAGTCTGTTGTGTAAATCCATCTTCCGTCTCTTCCCGTTTTCTAAATTCTATTGAAGACAGCGTTAAAATTCCTGACAAGATTCCCATTAGAATAGCTGTGCACCTTGGAAAGAAACGAGATCCCAAAATATCAGATTTCGATTCCGGTATCCAAAAGGAGACCACATATATAAATATCGCAAACAACAACAATACTATTCCAGCATATACGTTCTTCTTTTTTTCACTCACAATCATCTCTCCTTTACACCACCTTACTGATTGGATAAGAATTCTTCTGTATATGGCTTCATATTCTTTTCATACAAGGAATTAGCAAAGTCTCTGCCTTCATCCCGCGGCAGCCAGTCTACTGTCAGATAATAGCTTTCCATTGTCTTAATAAACTCTTCATCCTTCGTTACTTTTTCCATTGCATCTGCAAGTGCCTGCACAATATTGTCCGGTGTATCTGGATTTGTGCCAACCCAGAAGAATTTACTGAAATCTACATTTTTCAAGCCATATTCTTCAGCAATGGGGACATCGTTTATCAGCTCATTTTTTTCGCTTCCCAGAAGGCAGAGTGGAATAAATTCACCGGTGGAGAAATAATCGGTTGCAAGCCCGTAAGAGATATTGATTACGTCCGTCTGCTCACCTAGAAGCGCCGTCATTTTTGCCGCATTATTCCCAACATCAATAAACTTTAATGAAGTATTCCATTCCTTGTTCATGGCAATTCCGCACAATTGATTGGTAGCTCCAATCTTACCCCCATATTCAATGGTATCCGGTGCCTCTTTCGATGCAGTCAGCAAATCCTCCAATGTTTTCCATCCGGATTTGGCATTTACTGCCAACACCGTGGTATTGTCAATAATTGGGATACCTACAGTCTGAAAACTGTCAATATTAATTTTAGAGCTTCCCTGCATATATGGAACAAATAAATCCGTACCGTTTACTACAAGTGTCTTTCCATCTGGTTTCGAATCCAAACATTCCTGCAACCCCATAACAGTGGCGCCCCCATCCACATTCTTAACCACTACGTTAACCCCCAAATACTTCTGCATGTACTGAGCCAGTACCCTGGCATTCCTGTCTGTGTCGCCTCCCGCTTTTACAGGGCAGATGATGGTGATGGTGCCATCAAACGTATACGAACCACTCTCAGATACTGAACCTGCCGTATCTGCTGTGCTCTTTGAATTACTGCAACCAGTAAGAATAAAAGCTGCTGCTGCCATACCAAATAGAATCTTCCTTGTCTTTTTTTTCATTTTGTCCTCCATACATTGTTATTTTTTTACTTTTTTAATGCAAGCATTGCAAAGAACGGTTTGTCTTTGTATAATAGAGTAATGAAGAAGGTTCCGTGCTGCAATGTTTTATGCATTTATCACAACAAAATTATAACAACATCGCCTAATAAGCACAAATATTTAAAATAGATCGACTTAATAATATTATCTTATTGTTATTTTTTTTAAGGAGAAAGGTTTTTATAATGGAGACTAAGCATTTAAACTACATAATTTCAATTGCACAGCAGAAAAACATGACAAAAGCGGCAGAACAGTTATTTGTTTCACAATCTTCTTTAAGCCAATATCTTTCCAGACTGGAGCAAAATATAGGATCACCTCTTTTTTTTAGGGCAAAAGGAGAACTGATTCTTACACCAGCAGGTGAACTTTATGTGAATGCTGCAAAAGAGGTGGTACAGATTAAAGACAGACTTTATAAGAATATGGAAAGCCTGGATAGGCGGGGACATATTTCCATTGGCGTCAGTTCCCAATGGGGAATACGGCTTCTTACAGCTATCGTTCCCGAAATAAAAAACATGTTTCCTTCTGTGACTATAGAGATTTCTGAAACAAGTATCAGGGAAATATTCTCGCAGATTATAAGCGGAAAACTGGATTTCGCCTTAGCCTCCTGTACAGACATGCTCCCACCGGAAATTCAAGTGGAAATTCTGGAAACCGAGGAAATTCTTTTTGGTATACCATCCAGCCATTCATTCGAATTGAGACAAAGCAAAAAATCAATTTCGCAAAAAGAATTTGCTAATTTTATAAGAAATGACAATTTTATACTATCAAAAAAAGAATACGCGACACGCATTCTTGCAGAAAAACTTTTTGAAGAGATCAAATGCAGGCCTGAAGCCATCTGTGAAACCAACAGTATGGCAACAATCAGTAACATGGTAGCTAATGGTTCCGGTGTGGGCTTTTTTCCTGTTTCCTGCGCCAATGACCGGGAACATATCAAATACTACTCACTGAAACCGAACATGATGCGCTATAACGTACTGCTTCACCGAGATAATCTTCAGATGAACCAATTGGAAAAAACATTTCTCTCTTATGTCCGAAGCAACTTTATGTAATACTAAAAAAAATGCAGGGTGGGAATTCCGAAGAAGCCCCACCCTGAAACATACCATTTCTCCTATATCACATAATTATTCATATAATCATTCTTATGAATCAGATCTGCAATGGTAATCCCGTCAAAGTAATCATTAATCAGCTTATTAAGACCTTCCCACATCTCCAAAGTCTGGCAATGCGCAGCTCTGTTGCAGTTATTGGTCTCCCCTTCCAGACAGGACACCGGCGCAAGAGACCCTTCTGTAAGACGTAAAATGCTTCCAACTGTATAAAGCTCCGGATCTCTGGCCAGCTTGTAACCGCCGCCTTTTCCTCTTAAAGAGATAAGGAGATTATTCTTACTTAAAATAGAGACTATGGATTCCAAATATTTTTCTGATATCTCCTGCCTTTGGGCAATGTCCATCAGCGTGATAAATTCACCGTTATTGTGTTCTGCCAGATCAATCATGAGTCTGATGGCATAACGGCCTTTCGTTGAAATTTTCATATGCATAACCTCCTATTCATAATTTACCACAAGGTTAATATGT
>JAQSYE010000043.1 GCA_029256305.1 Lacrimispora sp.
CAGGGACGCCCATCTTTGTACAGATTCATCACGGCGGTGTCTTTGGCTTCATGGAAGAAACCGTCTGCCCCAGTGATACCCAGTGCATGGTGAAGGGCAGTATGAAAAAATCCAGAGAACTCACACTTGATGAATTGCATCGAATTCAGAACTCTTTTGCAGATGCGGCTGAACGGGCGTATCAGGCAGGTTATGACGGAGTAGAGCTTCATGGATGCCACAACTATTTAATCAGTCAGTTCTTAAACAGCCGGTTAAACGTACGAAATGATGAATATGGTAAAAACCCGGCGCTGTTTGCTCTGGAAATAATCAAAGAGATCCGGAAACGAACACCTGATTCTTTTATTGTGGGAATGCGGCTGGGTGCATTCGAGCCTACACTTTCCGACGCAATTGACCATGCACTGGAATTCCAGACATCCGGCATTGATTTTCTTAATATTTCATTTGGATTTGCACAGCTTTCAAACCCGTTTAAGCCAGATGATTACCCGTTCACTGATTTAATTTACGCAGCTCAGGAAATCAAAAAACAGGTCTCAGTTCCGGTTTTCACTGTAGGGGAAATCACTTCTCCGGAGCAAGCTGATGAAATATTAACTGCAGCCGGTGTAAATATGGTTAATATCGGACGGGGAACTTTGGTTAACCCCAACTGGGCAAATGATGCCAGAAACGGAAACGATACAGGTGCCTGCATTCATTGCAAAGTCTGTATTTGGAGGCTTGATCCTCTAAAATGTCCGGGCAGAATAAGATACGAAAGAAAAAACAGTTAACAAAAAAGCGCGGCTCTATGGATGAGACTCATCTTAAGAGCTGCGCTTTTTTATATAGAGACCTGGCTCGGTCTTTTTATTAATATCTCATAGGCATAATTTCAAGATAATCCTGAACAGTCGCACCCTTCATGAACATCTCGATAATCTGCTTTCCTAACGGATTTAAGTCATCGGTATTGTATTTAACCAGTTCCTGTTTGAAGAACTCAGTTAAGATTGCAGCACCTGCATCGTAGCCATCGATTCCTACTTCCTGCTGTGTCTCAGGTCTTAAGAATGCTCTTCTGATATATTGCCCATCAATCTTTAATGAGTCAAGACCAAATCCTAACAGAGGGCAGCGTGCTTCCACCAGATGTTCTGGCTTGAATTTTGCGCTTCCGCGGCGAGCGATGTATTCTCTGGAAATCCACTCAGGCATAAAGCTTACCTCATAAGCTCCGATATGCTGATTGGGAATCAGTACATAACGGGTATTGGTAGACTGTAATATCTGATCCAAAAGAAGATTCGCCTGGGTTACCATCTTACCTGTTGCAAATGGCCAGTAGGAGCCAACTCCTTCACTGGTCATTCCCTGGGAATCGATGATACTTGGGTTGTTGTAGCCTCTTGGTGCAACCAGACGCCACAGCCAGGCAAGTGCAGGAGGCAGGATATGCATAATACCCATAATTCCGTAAGATGGATTGGCCTTTGTACATGCAGGCGTTCTTACTCCAAAGCTTCTTACATCAACCTCAACCGGCTCATCAATGGAGTTAGGTACTAGTTTTCTTGGCAGAATTACTCGTGGATTGGGGCATGGTTTTCCGGTGCTGTCCATGGTATGCTCCCAAGGCAGACAGGTTGCTTCTGGTACTCCCTGTAAGTTTAAAAAGATTAATGGTTCTTCTGGCTGAATAAATATTCCCTCATACTGGGGAGAAGCACCGTAACGCTTAATATTATCCACTCTTAAAAACCAGGATGATTCCGCATCCCTTACTACCAGTTTCTTGCTGCCCTGCTGCATCTGTGGATGGCACAGCGCCATATCATCCGTAACAGGAATCAAATCACAGGTTTCTGAGAGACTTAAATAGTTCTTCTCTCCTGTTACCGTATTTCTTCCTAAAACGACTCTTCCATCCATCTCTTTATGGACATCTTCCAGCATTTCACTTTTTCCGCCGCCGGAAGCACCTTCATGCATAATTACAATTTCATTGTCGTAGGGAGTGATAACCTTTACTGCGGATGCATGTGCAGTTACCCAGCCTTCTTCCTCACCAATATCTAAAAGCACACCATAGATGCCCTTTTTCGCACTTGGACCTGGATATAAGTTATAGGCATATACCTCATGTAATCCTTCCAGACGGTTATGAACCACTACCTGTTTTCCACTAAAATGTGTATGACGGAATGGCGGTGCGAGAAAAACAACTGCTCTCGGCTTAAAATCATATGTGATTTCGTCTATGTTTAAAAATCCCTGGAGATCTGCAAGGCCAGCTGCAAAAAATCCCGCATTAGCTGGAGCTACTAAAATAGAATCATAACCATATTCCAGACCGCCGGACTTAAATGGGAAAAATATCAGCTCCTGATTTTTCAGCCAGTCAAAGGTATCCATTCTGAGAAGTTCAAAATCTTTATGATAAACATCTTCATATCTTGGCTTATCAGTTGGATTCTTATCTGCGATCAGCATGGAGTTGGGATCACGTCTTCGCATGTAATCTTCCATATAATTTACTACAATACCATTTTTACATTTGGTCGCGGTAGCTTCTAAAACTCTACCCTTGCCTTTCACTTCATAATCGACATCAAATGTAACGTTCCCATCGCCACCCATAGCAAGAGTAAACAGTTCATTTCTTGTTTTTGGAATGACCACACCCTGTGACTGATTTAAAATATCCTGTACATACTCCGGTAAATTTAATTTACGTAAACATTCTAGCATATTTTCCTCCATTCCCGTGCATAATTATGCACCTGAAGTTTGTACCGAAGACTGCACTGGTACAAACTATGTAGTTTAAAAATCCCAAACATTAGCATTACATAGTTTATTTTTGACATTTTTCGTCATATTACTCACCCAGCTTTTATTGCTAAATATTGCCACACCCTCTGCCCTTAACAGTAACCTTCTTCTTCCTGCTCTTACCGATCCGCCTCCCTTATCAGGCATTATGGGAAAAGCCGATACCCGTAACCTGGATATCGGCTCAGTTACACCTTTATGTAACCCGTTTTATATGTCTTCCGGTACTATTAAACTGTGTAAATCCGTTCTTATCCTATGCCGTCTTTAAATAGTGATGTAGAAAAACACTTTAAAAGGACAAAGTCCTACTGTAGAGATACAATATCATGAAAATTCTGTCGTGTCAACGTTTTTTTATGCAAGAAACTGGCTGTTATAAGACAGTTTTACGCTTCATCAATTGCCTTGCCGATATCATGTCTCATATATTTATTTTCAAATTCCACCCATTCTGCGGCTTCATACGCGTTGGTTCTTGCTTCTTTTAAATTGCCGCCAAGGGCTGTTACACCAAGAACTCTTCCTCCGTTTGTAACTGGAATTCCCTCTTCGTCAAACCTGCTGCCTGCATGAAATGCATAGTATCCTGTTTGTCCTTTAAAACGCTCCAGTCCTTTGATTGGGAATCCTTTTTCATAATGCTCCGGATACCCGTCAGAAGCCAGAACGACACAGACAGCTGCGTTGTCTTCAAATTGTAAATCAATCTCATTTAAGTTTCCGTCTATACAGGCCTCAAACACGTCTACAATGTCATTCTTCATTCTTGGAAGTACCACCTGTGTTTCCGGATCTCCAAATCTTGCATTATACTCTAAAACCCTGGGTCCTTCATTTGTCAGCATCAGGCCGAAAAAGATGATTCCCTTAAACTCCCGGTTCTCCGACCGCATTGCATCCACCGTCGCCTGATAGACGTACTTTTTACAGAACGCGTCTACTTCTGCTGTATAGAAAGGACTGGGGGAAAATGTGCCCATTCCGCCAGTATTAAGACCTTTGTCCCCATCCTGTGCTCTTTTATGATCCTGAGCAGAGGTCATAATCTTTATGTTTTTACCGTCTACAAAAGAAAGCACGGATACTTCCCGTCCAACCATGAATTCTTCCACCACAATCCGGTCACCGGCAGAGCCGAACTGCTTATCAAGCATCAGCGTTCTGACACCGTCTTTCGCCTCTTCCAGTGAGTTGCAGATTAAAACGCCTTTACCAAGAGCAAGACCATCCGCTTTTAAAACAACGGGCATTTTTGCCGTTTCCAAATAGGTGAGGGCTTCCGCTGCGGAATCAAAGGTTTCATATTCAGCTGTCGGTATGTTATATTTTTTCATTAAATCCTTAGAAAAGGATTTGGAGCCTTCCAGACAGGCAGCCTTCTTCTCCGGACCGAAAACACGAATTCCAGCTTTTAAGAATGTATCAACTGCCCCTGCCACAAGAGGATCATCCGGTCCGACTATTACCAGGTCAATTTCCTGTTTTTGGGCAAAATCTACCTGCCTGTCAAACTCCATCACTCCGATATCAACGCATTCCGCGATCTCAGCAATTCCGGCATTCCCCGGAGCACAGTACAGCTTATGGACCTTAGGGCTTTGGGCAACTTTCCATGCAATGGCATGTTCTCTGCCGCCGCCTCCTATGATCAGAACCTTCATGCCTTTTCCTCCTGTTCCTTTGCAATCAGCGCAATCGCCTGGGGAAGAATGATCCACTCCGCTTCTTCCATTACTCTTTTTTGAAGATCTCCCGGCGTATCGCCTTCCTTTACTTCCACTGCCTTCTGCAGAATAATGGGGCCTGTATCTGTTCCCTCATCGACATAATGGACCGTAGCCCCTGTTATTTTCACACCTCTGGCCAATGCGGCTTCATGAACCTTCAGTCCAAAATAGCCGGTTCCGCAAAATGATGGAATCAGGGAAGGATGAATATTTATAATTCGATTTTTATACTTCAATATCATACGTTCAGGGATTGTAACCAAAAAGCCTGCAAGCACAATCAAATCGAGATGATACTCATCGATTCGTGATAAAAGTTCATCGTGAAATAAATCTCTGCTTTCATAATCCTTGGGAGAAATGCAAAGAGCATCAATTCCATGATCCCTTGCGCGTTCCAGCGCATAGGCATTCTGGTTATTACTGATGACTACTTTGATCTCTGCATTTTTGATCTCCCCGCTGTCAACGGCATCCAAAACAGCCTGGAGATTGGTTCCCCCGCCGGATACCAGAACGCCGACTTTTAGCATAATACCACGCCCTTCTCACCGGCTTTTGTGCAGCCGATTACGTAAGGAGTCTCTCCTGCTGTTTTGATTGCTTCCATGGTCTTATCCTGATCAGCAGAATTTACCGCCAATACCATGCCAATTCCCATGTTAAAGGTGTTATACATAATTTCTTCTGCTATCTCGCCTTTTTCTTTCATGAGTCTAAAGATGGAAGGAACTTCATAGCTGCTTTTCTCCACTTCTGCATAGATACCATCAGGAAGCATGCGTGGAATATTCTCGTAGAATCCACCTCCGGTAATGTGGCTGCAGCCCTTTATGGTCACACCGCTCTCTTTTACGCTTCTTAATGCTTTCACATAAATTTTGGTAGGGACAATTAAGCTTTCTCCAAGCGTTTTTCCCAATTCCTCATAATAAACATTTAAGTTTTCTTTTGTCACATCAAATACCTTACGGACCAGAGAAAAACCATTGCTGTGGACACCTGAGGAGGCAATACCGATTAAAACATCACCAACATCTATCGTCGCGCCGGTAATCAGATTTTTTTCATCGGCTACTCCCACTGCAAAACCTGCAAGATCATATTCATCCACAGGATAAAAACCAGGCATCTCTGCGGTTTCTCCTCCGATCAGTGCAGCACCTGCCTGTTTGCACCCTTCTGCCACACCGCTGACAATCTCAGCAATCTTTTCCGGATAATTCTTTCCGCAGGCTATATAGTCAAGGAAAAACAACGGTTCTCCGCCTGCGCAGGCAATATCATTGACGCACATGGCTACGCAGTCGATTCCAACCGTGTTATGTTGATCCATAAGAAATGCAAGCTTCAGCTTTGTTCCCACTCCGTCGGTTCCTGACACCAGAGTCGGCTTCTCCATATCTTTAAACGCTGACATGGAAAATGCTCCTGAAAACCCGCCAAGTCCGCCAAGCACTTCCGGTCTCATGGTTTCTTGTACATGTTTTTTCATTAATTCAACCGATTTGTATCCAGCTTCAATATCTACTCCGGCATTCTTATAATCCATCTCTTTTTTCCTCCGCTCTTTTCTTCCTCTTATTTCATCTGAGACAAGTATTCCCGATACCCGATCTTCTCCAGCTTTTCTGCTTTTTTCACTACATCATTCTTTAGACTCTCAGAATAATCCTTCAGCCTTGCCAAAAGTTCTGCGTCTCCTACAGCCAATATCTTTGCTGCCAGAATTCCCGCATTTGTTCCTCCATTAATAGCAACGGTTGCTACCGGAATGCCGGAAGGCATCTGTACAATAGAATACAGGGAATCCACTCCCCCAAGATCTGAGGTCTTCATCGGAATACCAATGACAGGCATTGGAAATAATGCTGCACACATTCCCGGAAGGTGAGCTGCTTTTCCTGCTCCAGCGATGATCACTTTTATACCTCTGGCTTCAGCTGTTTTCGCATATTCAAAAAATATATCCGGTTCTCTGTGTGCAGAAATAACAGTCATTTCAAATTCTACTCCCAGTTTTTCCAGAATCTCCGCAGCCTGTGCCATAACAGGCATATCTGAATCACTTCCCATAACAATTGATACGTTTGCCATAGTAATTTCTCCTCTTTCTCTTCCAATCATGTGTAATTCATTATTAAGAGTAATGTTATTAATAAGTATGTCTAATATTATATGCTCATTAATTAATTTCCACTTATTAATTATAATACTAGCTTTTCTCTTCCTCGTCAATATTTTTCTTTATATTTTTAAGTATGCCCCGTAATTAAATAAAACAGGCGTGAAAGGCCGGAACAATCAACATCCGCCGGTTTCACACCTGTCTATGTATTTAATATTTGTTATTCTTATAAGAAGAGGAGTCTTCAAAATAAACCGGGTCAATGGCAATCGGCTGAATATCTGCTTCTTCCTGATAAACCGAACTAAAATCAGGTTTAGATTCTCTCTTTACAGCTGTGCCTTCATGAAGCTTAAATTGCTGAACAAGACTTTTCATAATCTGGGCCTGCCCTGACAATTCCTCACTGGCAGCGGCACTCTGCTCCGCTGTTGCAGAAGTTGTCTGAACAACACTAGAGATCTGGTCGATTCCCAAAGTAACCTGGTTAACAGCAGTTGCCTGTTTGTCAGAAGCAGCTGATATCTCTTCTATAATCATATTAATACGGCGGCTGCCCTCAACAACTTCCTGCATGGCTCTTGCCGTTTCAGCAGTGATTCTGCTTCCATTCTCCACTGCCTGTAAACTTTCTTCAATAAGAATTGTGGTATTTTTCGCCGCTTCTCCTGACTTGCTGGCAAGGTTTCTGACTTCGTCTGCAACCACTGCAAAGCCTTTTCCTGCCTCTCCGGCCCTTGCGGCCTCCACTGCTGCGTTTAATGCCAGGATATTCGTCTGGAATGCAATATCTTCGATTGTTTTAATAATCTTACCGATCTCGCTGGATTTCGTGTTAATCTCAGTCATGGCCTGATTCATCTCCAGCATCTTCTGATTGCTCTTTGTTACATTGAAAGCAGCCTCTTCTGATCTTAACCGGGCTTCTTTTGCGTTCTCGGCATTTTTATTAATCTGATTGGATATGTCGTTAATGGTTGCTGCCAGCTCCTGAATGGAAGAAGCCTGTTCCGTAGCTCCCTGGGACAGTGCCTGTGCCCCGGAGGATACCTGTTCAGAACCATTGGCAACTAAGTCTGCAGATTCATTAATCCGGGAAAGCGCATCGCTTAAATTATCCCTGATATTTCTGATTGTCAGCAAAATGGGCTCGTAATCCAGAACATACTGTTCGTGGTTCTTAGAGGTAACCGTAAAATCTCCGGCTGCCATAGATCCCAAAAGATAAATGATATCATCAATAATACTGCCGATATTTAATATGGTAAAGCGCATACTGTCGCCAAGACCGCCAAGTTCATCCTTTGAATGATAATCAAGCTCCACATGGAGACTGCCTTTTGACATCTCAGCTGCTGCTTTTTCAATCGCCTTCACAGGGACAACAATACTTTTTGTCATAGTAACGGCAAGTATTATAGTTGCTGCTGCTCCAATAATCTGAAGCAGGATAACAATTATCTCCGCACCTGTCATATCGGACTGGGACCTGCTAAAATCACTGTTTGCACTCTGTTTGGCTGCATCGCTGATCTGTATAAGGTCATCCTGTATCTGATTAAATAGGGGTTCCAGTGATTCAAAGAAAACTTCTGTCGCCTGCCGGGTCCTATTGTCTTTTGCTAAAGTGAAAACTTCTTCTTTAAAAGGTTCCGCTTCGCTAAGTGCCTTTTCGATATCATCAACTAAGGCTTTATCTCCCTTATATTTATCTTTCAAATGTTGAAGATTTTGTTTTAGTTCATTAAGGTCTGCCTCGGACTGATCAATATACTTTGCTTTTTTTATTAAATCCGAAATCATAGTAGCATAACCTACGTTTTTTGCGGCCGACTCAACATTGTGTCTCATCTCAACCGTCAACATAGATACCTCATGCCCGTTGTTATAAAATTCTACGAATCTGGAATTGTTTGCTATCAGGCTGTATAAGGAAGTCCCCGATACAACTATAAACAAAATGAAAATAACTCCAAAAGAGACCGCAATTCTTTTGCCAATCTTTAAATTCTTCATATGGTATCCTCCGTTTCGCTCTTTTGTAAAATTCCCACACCGACAGTGTATTATCGGCAATTATATAGATAACTTAATGACAGTCTCTGCGTTTTTAAGTTTTTAAAGCTTACAGCTGAGAAAATGGCAGATTTAATTCTTCTGTACCTTTTAATATAAATCTTCCATCCTCTATAATCAAGTTCCGTTTCCCATCTGCACAAACCGTTTCAATCCGGTCCAGCTCTGCATATGGTATGGTGATATCCGTATGGCAGTTAAAATATGCCTTGGACGCGTCCTCTTTCCTAAGAGCTGAAATCTCATTCTCCTTGGCGATAATCTCCTTGCCATTGGGATTGTAAAGTCTGCTGTCTTCTGACCAACTGTAGCACGTATCCCCCACCGCAAAGTGAGGTCCCATTTTCTCTACAATTAATATAGGAAGCTTGTCAATAATATCAAACTTTCTTGCCATGGCGTAAGCAGTTGTATTGGTTCCAATGGCAAACTCACCCATGGGCAGAGTGTCATGGTTCTTTAATATCACCTGTCTGATCAGTTCTTTTCCTTCTTTAGGATCTTCAAAATTACTGCAGGAATAATCTTTGATCATACCGTCCTCAAAAATCATAACCAGATCCTTAAACTGAAAGTCAGTAATGTAAATTGTGCTGACCTCTAAAACACCGCTTGTCCCTGCCAGTTGCGGAGACGTAAATACTTCTCCAAGAGGAATGTTTGCATCGGCTACACAATTTTCAAAATTAGTTTCTTTTTTTCTATCTTTCAAATGATGAAGAGCGACTGTCAGGCGAGTCTTATTCTCCCCTTTTCCTGTAATCTCCACAAACTCCGCTTCATCCAGTGCGTCAATCATGGTTTGCTGCAGACCTTTGTATTTTTCGTAATCCAGGGTATTGATGGCAATCGTCTCGTTAAATATCTCTTCAAACCTGTCGCCGATCTCCGGAACTGGAAATGCGATGATCGTAAAGCTAATCTCATCGCCGGGAACATATTCATTTAAAATTCTTGCAGTTTCACCAGCCATTTCCACCGCAAGCTTCTCCTGTTTGGAATCAAGGCGGTTGGCTTCCGGTTTATTAACCGGCTGAAAGCCATCTTTTCCAAACGTCTCAATGACAGCAGGCCCTGCAAAATCGGCTGCCAGATCTTTGTACATCTCGTATGCAACTTTCAGCACAGACGCTTTCCTGTCCTTAAAGGCCTTATTGATATAAATAGCGTCATCATAACGGTGGTCATAATCATACTGCCGGTTTGGTGACGTACTATAATAACCTGATTTTCGTCCTGCATTGGTATTCACTGCCCAAACGGCAGCACGGCATAAAATCACGCTCAAACCCAGTTTTTCAAAGTTCTCCATGGCATATTTAACCATGCGTTCGAATCCCAGCTCATAACGAATCTGGACAGCTCTCTTTTTGGATAAATCCCTGCCCATTACCTCAAAGCCTTTTCTGTATCCTTCCGTATAGGTATCGGCCATCAGACGCACAGTTTTCTCCGGAAGAGAATTTAAATACTCTGCAACTTTAAGCTCTGATTCTGAAATATATTCACCAAAACGGTAAAGATAGCGAAGATCCGTTAAGTCACTGTCATGAATAATATCTGCAGCAAAAGACAGGGAAGGATCTAATCCTTCTCTGACACGATAAGTCACTGTATGATCGGTATAATCACTGACAAACCAGTAAATGACTTCCTTAACAGAGGCCACCTCCGGTACTCCTTCTTCAAACATGTTATAAATTTCTATCAATGCTTCATTTAAAATTGTAATATCAGTCAGCCTGTTTTCATGGACGAAAACTATGTCTCCTCTGATTTCCTTATACAGATAACAAAGGAGCTGTCCGAATTCATCTCCAAGTTTTGCTACTGCATAAGTTGGATTGGCATAACTGATTTTATAAGCATCTGGAAGAATGTCTTCATAAAATTTTCTGTTCCATTCTTTTAATTCATTCAGGGAAGCCGTGTTTTGCTTTCCTTTCTCTAAAAATTCAAGGTATTCACCCATTACACAAATAAATGAGGCTGTCCTTGCAAAATAATCATGGAACGGCTGGGCAACCGTCTGTTCCGAAGAGATTTGACTGATCCGCTCCATTGACAAAAGAAACCGTTCCATAATTCCTTCATTTTCCTGTTCAAACATCTTTCTATAATCCATTTTTTTACCCTTTCATGCCTATAATAATAAGAACTATCCAAAAGATGATCAGTAACGTACTGATGCCAATCCCTATCTTAGACAGTATGTATTTTTTATCATTTTCAAAAAAAGAAAGAACACCAAAAAACAGGGAAAAGATAGAAATCAACATGCTACAAAAGCAGACAGCCGCAACATTTAGTTGTGCCTGTCCTGCAGTGATTGTAGCGCTGGAAACTCCAAGAATCCCTAAAACCAGTGCTCCTAAAGCCAGTCCCAACGACAGAAAACTCTTTTTAGCATAAGGTTTTCTAATGTAGGATACTCTTTTCTGCTTTGCCACGCCTCATCCTCCTTACTCTTATGTGCTGTATTATTTTATACAGAATATATCCAAGCATTCCTCCCAGGGAGTTTAAAATCATATCATCTACATCAAAACTTCCCACTTTAAAAATGAGCTGGGTGGTTTCAATGCAGAGGCTGAATAAAAAGCTAAGCAGCATTGTATTGAAAAAGCGGCGGCTTCTGCGACTTATAACCGGCAGAAAAAAGCCAAAAGGCATGAAACATACGATATTCCCAACAATGTTTAAGAGGAAAGACCGGAGGCCAACTACATGTCGGTAAATAATAAACCTCTTAATTTCCTTCAACGGAATCAGGTTATAAGCGTATTCTTCCCGTATATGGCCACCTCTTCCAAAATAATCGGAGAAAAACAGAAAATACGCCAAAAAGATCAGGTAGATTATAAAAATTACCCAACCAAATTTCTGCCTTTTCGTCGCATTCTTAATCATAACAGCTCCATCTTTATCCCAAAAGGAGAGAGCTGCCAGAATTTTATGGATTCTGACAGCCGCTGCTCCTGTGATAACGGTTAAAATGTAATTTCAGATTTTCTTTTCAATAATATTGCTCCGTTTACGATCGATATAATGCCGGCAACAAGTCCGATCGCTGTCACTATAATTCCAATAACAATATTTAATGCACCTGCATTTCTCATGGTTTTATATACTTTTTCCATATCAGCTCTCCTTATTTTACGCCATAAACTTCATAATAATCATCAATCGCTGCTTTTAGTTCATCATCAATCAGTACTCTTCCTTTGTACTCCCGGTTATAAAGATGTTCGATGACTTCCGCCATAGACACGATGGCAGATGCTTTGAATCCATATTTCTCCTGAATTTCATCAAGTGCGCTCTGCTCTGCTTTTCCCTTTTCCATACGGTTTAAGGAAACCATAAGCCCCAGAATTGTTACATCTCCCTGGGCCTTAATAATTGGAAATGTCTCTTCAATAGACTTACCGGATGTAGTCACATCTTCAATAATGACTACTCTGTCGCCATCCTTTATGGGACTTCCAAGAAGAATTCCGGCGTCTCCACCATGGTCTTTTTCTTCTTTTCTGTTGGAACAGTATTTAATTTCCTTTCCATACAGCTCATGGAAGGCAATTGCTGTAGTAACGCTTAACGGAATTCCTTTGTAAGCCGGTCCGAACAGCACTTCAAAATCAGTGCCAAAATTGTCGTGAATCGCTTTGGCATAATATTCTCCCAGCTTCTTTAACTGCGCTCCTGTTACATAAGAACCTGCATTCATGAAAAATGGGGATTTTCTACCGCTTTTCAATGTAAAACTTCCAAATTTAAGGACATCACTATCCACCATAAATTCAATAAATTCCTGCTTATACTGTTCCATTTTACTGTCCTCTCTATTCAATACCGTTCCGTTATCGTACTGCGCCAATCAGTTCATTTATGTCTTCTATCTGATATTTTACCATGTAGTCTTTCATACCCGCAATGATTTCCGTCGTTGCATAAGGATTTACAAAGTTCGCCGTTCCCACAGAAACTGCTGTTGCTCCGGCAAGAATAAACTCAAGGGCATCCTCAGCAGTCATAATTCCACCCATTCCGATGATTGGGATTCTGACCGCGCATGCTGCCTGATAAACCATTCGGACTGCAATTGGCTTAATAGCAGGTCCGGACAACCCGCCTGTCTTGTTGGCAACTGCAAACGCCCGGCGGTTTACATCGATCTTCATTCCTGTCAGTGTATTAATCATAGATAAAACATCTGCACCGCCTGCTTCCGCTGCTTTTGCCATAACGGTAATATCTGTCACATTGGGACTCAGTTTCATAATAACAGGCTGCTTTGCATACTTCTTTACCTCTTTTGTTATGGCTTCCACCGCTTTTGGATCCTGGCCAAATGCAATTCCGCCTTCCTTTACATTGGGGCATGAAATGTTAATCTCCAGCATATCCACCGGCTCATGAGAAAGTCGTTCCACCACTTCAATATAATCTTCCGTAGTCTTTCCGCAGACATTGACAATGATTTTTGTATCATATTTCTTTAAGAAAGGAAGATCCCTCTCAATAAAAATATCCATACCAGGATTTTGAAGTCCGATGGCATTAATCATTCCCCCGTAAGTTTCTGCAATCCGGGGAGTTGGATTGCCTGTCCATGGAATACTTGCCACTCCCTTTGTAACGACAGCTCCCAAGCGGTTTAAATCCACAAATTCGCTGTATTCTTCACCGGAACCAAAGGTACCTGAGGCCGTCATAACCGGATTGTTTAATTCCACACCGGCAAGATTTACTTTCATATTCATCTAGAACTCAACCTCCTTAGCCTTAAATACCGGACCGTCTTTGCAGACTCTTTTATTATGAACCATGGAATGCTCATCTTTCTCACTGCTTTTGCAGACGCAGGCAAGACATGCACCAATTCCGCATGCCATCTTTTCCTCCATCGAAAGGTAACATTCAATCTGATTCTCTAAAGCATATGCTCTTATGGACTTTAACATGGGAGTCGGACCACATGCAAAAATCACATCGCTTTGTAAGCCATGCTCTCTGATTGCATCCATAACATTGCCCCTGGTTCCCGCAGATCCGCTCTCTGTGGCAAGGAACGTATCTCCATAAGGGAGAAACTCTTCATTTAGAAATAGCTCATCCCGGTATCCTAAAACCATCTGCTTTGTGCCGGAAAGGTTCTTTGCCAGTTCTAACATGGGAGGTATTCCAATACCGCCTCCGATTAACAATGCCTTTTTTCCAGAGGCTCCTGCTTCCAGAGGAAATCCATTGCCTAAAGGTCCCATAATTATAACCTGATCACCAGCCTTATAATGGGAGAACTCTTCTGTTCCTTCGCCTGCTATGCGGTAAACAATTCTTAAATGTCCTTTGTTCTGGTTGGTTTCACAGATACTGATCGGACGGGGCAGCAACTTCGAACTGTCCCCTGTATACACTGAGATGAACTGTCCTGGCTTTGCCTGGTCCGTAATTTCCTTTGCGTCGATCCACATGCTGTATACACCGTCTGCAAGCCTGTCCTGGCTTAAGACTGTTGTCGTAATTTTAATTTTTCCCATGATCTCCCCCTATAACACACGGTTAATGTCAGAAACCATATCAATCACAGCCTGCCTGGAAGCTTCTCCAAAATGTTCTGGGCCGAATTTCTTATATGCATCCTGTTTATAGGAAGCAATGATGCCTCTTGAAGAATTCACAATTGCTCCAAGTCCATCTTCATTAAAACATGGTTTTAAATCCTCAGCAGTTCCTCCCTGTGCTCCGTAGCCAGGTACGAGAAAATAGGTGTTTGGCATCAGTTTTCTTAATTTGGCACTCATCTCCGGATAAGTGGCTCCTACCACTGCGCCAACATTGCTGTATGTTCCATCCATACAATCCGCTCCCCATTCCACGACCTTTCTGGCAACGTGTTCATAAAGGGGGGCCCCATCTATCAGACGGTCCTGAAATTCTCCGCTGGAAGGGTTAGAAGTTTTAACCAGTACAAAAAGGCCTTTGTTCTCTTCCTTGCATACGTCAACAAAGGGAGCAATGCCATCTGTTCCAAGATAGGGGTTAACGGTAAGAAACTCTGTGTGAAACGCCGGAAGGATTTTAGAACCCACCTTAACTTTGCCGATATGAGCCATAGCGTAGGCTGCAGATGTGGAACCAATATCCCCTCTTTTTCCATCTGCTATGACAATGAGTCCCTTCTCCTGGCAATATTTAACGGTTCTGTCGTATACCTTTAAGCCTTCAACTCCAAACTGCTCATACATGGCAAGCTGGGGTTTTACGGAGGGAATCAGATCATAAACATGATCCACAATTTCTTTATTGAACTGCCAGATCGCTTCTGCAGCACCCTCTAATGTCTCACCCAATTCATGATATGCCTTCTTTGTTACGTGATCGGGTATATAACTTAGCATTGGATCAAGTCCCACACAAACCGGTGCATTTGTTTTTTGAATTCTGTCAATTAATTGCCTGATCATGTTTTCCTCCTCGGTTCTCATCGCCCTTATTTTTCTTTATCTTACCAATTCTATCATAAGAAAGTTACGGCTTCAAGCCTTTTACCAAACTGATCGTAAAAATCCTGCCCATTCTCATAGGGGGTGAAATAAAACATTTTCAGGACATTCATGCTCAACTGCCTGGTAAAATTTGGATCATTCCGCTTTTCAATCTCATTTTCTGCTTTTTTTATAAAATCATGCCAATCTGCAATAAATTTGTCGTAGTGCTTTCCGTCAGAATTGTCCATCCAACTGCGTACTTTCACCTTGGTTCTGTTTTTCTTCGGGCATTCATAAATCTGGAGAAAATAACGGATTCCCTCCTCTGCATAAATTCTTCCAAGAGGGAATAACCGGCAGATCCCCGGGCGGAAGGAATGGACGCTGCACCGGCCCTTTGGATCGAGAAATCCACATGGTTCTCCTTCTTTCGTCATCCGGATGTTAGGGAGGACAATTCCATCCACAACATTTAATTCCGCCTTATCCTGAAGCAGTGCTTCAAATGTGCAGTTAAGTCCTCCGGTAAGCCGGAACGCATCGAGAGGGTCAAGCACGATTGAG
The DNA here is from genome assembly GCA_029256305.1 of Lacrimispora sp. GTDB lineage: Bacteria > Bacillota > Clostridia > Lachnospirales > Lachnospiraceae > Lacrimispora. The sequence goes on from JAQSYE010000043.1 coordinate 15,813, forward strand.
GTGCCCATCCCTTTACAGCAGGCAGAACACCCTTCACAGTCTTTGCAGTCAGCTCTTACCATATCATTTAAGTCATACATTTTTCCATCTGAAATTTCTCTTATATCAATTTCCCGCTTCATGAATCCGTCCTCACTTCTCCGTAGTAACCAAACAGTGTCATTCTATCATCTTCTGTCATTGGAATAAAGCCTTAATGCGAAAAAAAGAGAAGATTTGATGCAACTCATCTTCTCTTTCGCGCTGTTGTGAAGCCTGCCTATAATTTATATTCCTTTAAATATGCAGTGGCAACGTACGCGCCGCTTTTGTATGATTTCTTTTCCATCGCCTTATCCACTTCCAGGCTGACATTGATCCACATCTCTTCTGCCGCAATGGTCAGATGGGAAAGCATGATGCCCACACTGATCTCCCGAAGTGAGATCAGATATGGCGAGGGTAAAAATTCCCTGCAGGAAAAAACATATATTTTATCACGATAAACAATAAACCTCCATGGCTGGGTGTTCATGATTGATGGAGAAATCCGTACTGCTTTTAATATATTTTTCAAAGACTCTCCTACATCTTCCTTAAAGACACACAATTCCTTTAACGGCAGCCGCTTCGCTGTTGCCGGATCACGATAAAGCAATGTCTTTGGATACCCAAACGCAATGGTTATGACTTGTTTAAAGCCAGCCGGAGCAGGCTTTGTACTCTTTGCATTGGCAAGATAGCAGGTTCCCAGACCTTTTCCTGTCATATATAGTAGAACAGGCTGTGCAACGTACCCTGCATTGACAAGATATCCCTCTTTCTCCTCTGAATAAAAGATCAGATAATAAGGAGCATCCACCTTCCACAAACCCTTTGACGGAAGGTCATCTTCCGTACTGTCACATATCTCCATCTTTACCTGTATATCGCCATACAATCTTGAAACGCAATCCCCAAAATAAAGAATATCCCTTTTCAGCTGCTCTGGAACCGGTTCTTTCTTATACTTTTTAATGGATCTTCTCTTAAATATCATCTGATACAGATTCATACCTGCTCCCCCTCTCCTCTATCCGGAAATCAGTTTTAAATAAGCCTTTTCATCTCTTCCAAAAGGCCTGAAAATACCAAAAGGGCGTCTTTAACCGGTTCTGCTGTTGACATGTCAACTCCGCACAACTTTAAGAGTTCAACAGGTGTCATGGAACTTCCTCCGCTTAAAAATTCATAATACCCCTTAACCGTCTTTTCATCCCCCGCTAAAATCCTGCTGCTGATCGCCACTGCAGCCGAAAATCCGGTGGCATACTGGTAAACATAAAACGGTGTATAGAAATGGGGAATCCTGGACCACTCCCAATCAATCTCAGGATCAATCACCATCTCAGAACCAAAATAATCAACATTCAGCTGATGATACAATTCGCAAAGAGCCTCTGATGTCAAAACATCTCCTTGTGCTGCAAGGCGGTGGGCCTTGTCTTCAAATTCCGCAAACATCGCCTGACGGTACAACGTACCGCGGAAACTGTCCATAAAATGATTCAGAAGGTAAGCCCGCTCCTGTTTATCCTCTGTAATCTCAAGCAGATATCTGATTAAGAGAGCCTCATTGCAGGTACTGGCAACCTCAGCAACAAAAATCTTATAGCCTGCATCCACATAAGTCTGGTTTTTATCGGAAAACCAGCTGTGCAGCGCATGCCCCATTTCATGTGCCAGAGTAAATACACTGTCAAGAGTCCCGTTAAAATTCAAGAGTACATAAGGGTGAACTCCGTAAACTCCCCAGGAATAAGCACCGCTTCGTTTCCCTTCATTCTCATACACATCGATCCACCGGTTTTCAAAACCTTCTTTTAACAGAGACAAATATTGATCTCCCAAAGGCTTTAACCCCTCAAGAACCATGCTCTTTGCCTCTTCAAAGGATATTTTCCGTTCTTCCCTGGAAACCATAGGCACATAAAGGTCATACATATGAAGTGTTTCCACTCCGAGTGCTTTCTTCCTCATTGATACATACTCATGAAGGTATGCAAGTCCACCATGAACTGCCCCAATAAGATTGTCATAAACCTCTTCCGAAACTTCATTTTCTGCCAGCGAATGTGCTCTGGCGGAGGAATAATTCCTTGCCTTGGCATAAAACGCAGCCCGTTTCACATTGGAAGAAAATGTAGCAGCCAGCGTATTTCCAAACTGCTTATAAACTCCATATAGACCATAAAATGCGGATTTGCGAACTTCCCTATCCTGTTTTTCCATAAGCGCAACGTAATTACCGTGACTGATTTTTACAGGATTTCCATTCTCATCCTTGATTTCAGGGAATTTTACATCTGCATTATTAAACATATTAAAGATTTCCGATGAACCGGAAGTCGCTTCCATCGAGTTAGCAAGCAGTGCTTCCATAGATGAAGGCAGCGTATGCGCTTTCTTTTTTAATATAATTTCAAAGGTCCTGTCATATCGTTTCAGTTCAGGAACTGTTTGTGTATATTCCTTTAAAAGATCTTTCGGGATGGTCAAAATCTCAGGGATGATATAGGATGATAAGCCAGCAGCCTGATAGGACAGTGCCCTTGCCTTAGATGACAGTCCCTGGTATTTCGCATTTCCTGTATCTTCGTCGGATTTTTGCTTGCCGTACACAAATAAAGTCTCAATCTTTAATGATACCTCTTCATCAAATTTTAGACAGGAAAAAAGCATCTCGCCAGACTCAGCCAGATGACCTTCAAAATTTTTATAACCTGAAAGCGAGCGTTCTGTTTCGCGGAATAAATCCTCCCAGGCCTCTTCAGACGGCAGTATATCCGCCAGGTTCCAGGTTTCGCAAACCGGTATTTCTTCTCTCTTTTTCACTTTGATCCCTCCAACTTCGTTACATGTGTTTATTCTATCACCCATATTTCAAAGAAACAATCAGCAATATGGAAAATATTTGATTGAATTTTACTGTTTTATTGTATTATACTATACGAAAACAAACCAGGAGTAAAACAATGAATCTTATCCGTACAAATGCCCCAGATGCCCGCTTGTCAAAAGACCTCAGTCTTTTACAGAAAACCTGCAATGAATACGATCATATTACTTTCTCATTTCCCTTAGAGGAAGACTGCATCTGCTGCTTATTATATGAAGATGAACGTCTCTTATCCGCTCTTATTGGCTTTTTTACTGATCCTGACACCATGGAGTGTTATGGCTGTACACTTCCTGACAAACGGCAGAACGGACATTTCACCTTTCTCTTAAAAGAATTGGTAAATGATTATCCAGACTGTGATTTTATATTTCCTGTCTATGAGGACTGCCAGGATGGGTTAAAAACCTTACAGGCCATGGAAGCTTCTTTCTGCTATAAGGAATATTTCATGGAACTTTCCATACCAATGTCAGAGGAAACTATTTTTATAAAGGAAAATAAAGACAGGAACGATTTAACCATCTCTTCCAGCAAGGATTCCGATGATCAGATCTGTTATGAATTTTTTAAGGATGAAGCGGCAGTCGGGAAGTGCCGTCTTGATATCCAGGAAAACAGCGCTTATTTATATGGATATGAAATTTCCGAATCCCTACGGAGGCAGGGCCTTGGAACTGCCTGCCTGCATTTATTCTTAAAGACATATACTTCTCTTCCCTTGAATCAAAGAAAGGGTACTATTTATTTACAGGTTTCCGGCGATAATCTTCCGGCAGTGGCATTGTATAAAAAAGCCGGTTTTCAGATCCAGCAAAGCCTGTCCTACTATTTATACTGATCCCTAGTGCATCTCTCTTATCATACAGTACTGTTTCAAATGAAAATACTTTTCGACCACGCCAAAAAGTCTGAAACCAAAATGTTCATAAAAGCTTACATTGCTGTGTTTGTGAGTTTCCAGTGATATCATCATATGATTTCTGTCTGCAAATTCTATTGCATCTCTTAGCAGGCGGGCAGAAATTCCATGATGCTGCATGCTTGGTCTTACTGCCAGATATATGATGTGAAGCCGTTTTTCCTGGTGAAGCTGGTCCGTCCATCTGGAATTTAAATAATCTCTTCCGTGGATAAAATTCCAGAATGTCTTTAGCGTCCTGTCTTCCCGGATTAAATAGCTATCCGTTTTCAAAGTCGCTGCCGCTTCAGCCAGATAATAATGAACAGGATTATAAACTTCCGATTCATCATCCACGACCATAATTCCGTTAATATCCGGACTGTCCGCATAAATCTCACAAGTCTCAAAAAACTCTTCCATATCACATTCAAACAATTCGGGGAGAAGACGTTTCCTTGTATCTGTGTCCGGGATCAGATTGCAATAAAGTGGGTCCCCCTCAAAACATTCTGTCAGCAGCTGCTTTAATTTCTCAATATCCTTTTTTTGCACCCG
>JAQSYE010000044.1 GCA_029256305.1 Lacrimispora sp.
GCCGGGATAAACAGTAGGATTGCCATACCTGCTCCAAAACAGAACAGCATAAGTCCACATACTCTTCTCATATCATCCCTCAATCCATTCAGGCTATATAATATATCCTATGCGGCTTATCCCTTTCTTATTCTTCTGCTTTTTCTTTCTCTGCAGCAGCAGCCATCTCCTCTGCCATTTTTATTGCTTCCGGCGATACCTCTTTATTCCCTGACGTGAACTTATTAACAAAATCAGGAACCATGTCCAGTATCTTTGTTACTGCATCCTGCTGTTTGATATTAATCAGCTTTGTCACACCGTTCTGGATAATCAGTATGGCACTTGGACTCATCTTAGCATGCATTCCTCCGGCGCCCTTTTCCTTTGCGTTTTCCGAAAAGGATCCAGCAGCCATTCCACAGGTTACATCCACCAAAGGCAGAATAATGGTATCATCCACCTTAACCGCATCTCCTACAACTGTTTTTGTCGCTACAAAGGCATCCATACCTTTAAACAATGCCTCTACTGTAGACGTAAAATAATTATCTGCCATTGAACGCAATTCCTCCTTTATCGAAGCCATCTCTTTAACAGAACTCTGAAGTTTTTATCAAGAAGCATCCGCAAGCCAATGATCAGGACTGTCCCAAGACGTATTCTTCCCTGAAAAGTTCCTTCTGCTGTGAATACAGATTCATCAAAAACCGGATATAGATTCCAATATTTATGAAAGAATGGATACAGCAGACTGACTGCCATAAGTGCCTGTCCCGTCAGTCCCGGATCATCAAAGCCAAATTTCACATCGCCATGCCCCTTTACAGGGAAAATATGACGAATCAGACGTTTCACCTGTCTGTAAAGCAACTTTGCAGTCTTCTGATTTTTGCTGTCGGAAAGAAAAGCCTGAATTTCATCTTTCTTTTCTTTCATGTTTTTCAGTGTATCACAAATTCTCCGGTATAAATACTTAATTTTTTCCAGAATATGGATCAATCTCTTCTTTATCCTATTATATAGTTCCTGCAGCCAGGATACATGTTCTGTTTGTTCTGTCTGTTTTATATCTTTAAGTACTGGCTGTTGGGACAGAGACTCTCCCTGGACTGTTTTCTTCACATCCCGGCCTAATTGTCTTACTTCCTTTACGGTCTCCGGCTCTTCTATTTCCATCGCCTGAACCATAATTTCCTCAGCTTCTTTTAGCTCTTCATCCATCTTCTTTGGCCTCATGATGGGAAATCCAAACAGACGGACCAAAATCACAACTTCTCCATCATACCGAACCGTAACCGTAAGGATATGTAGCAGCCAGGAAATTTTCATGTTTCCCTTCACTTTATTAAAATAAGATCCTTCGCCACGGTAACGGACTGGCACAAACAGTACCAACAGGGCTGCCAGAAGAATGAGTCCCAAAAGAATCAAGATCAGAATTCCTAACAGTTTTAAAATAAATAAAATTATATGAAGCATGAACACCTCACATCTTACCGGTCTCTTTTCAAAAAATCAGACAGATTAAATCCTTCTGTTGTCCGGTATAAGTCATGGATCACACGTCCCGCTACTTCCTGAGCCTCCCAGTAATCAGCAGCAATGCCAAGTATGAAGAACTCTTTTTCCTTATAAAATGGAGATATTATTTCAGTAGCTGGATAGATATCAAGTATATTATTCCCATTTGAAGCAGGTGTAATCACATAAATATCCAAACCGGGTTTCCCCTTCCTGATTCCTTGAATGATCCTGTATCGTTTCTTCTTTGCTTTTTCTCCGACGTATAAACGGTTATACCAGCTTATTTTCATAATCCATCAGCTCTTCCAATAATTCCATGCATGTTTCTTTTTCTGCCTGATCCAGGCAGCTGCCAAAACTGCCTCTCATGTATTCCTGGATTTCATCTATCGAATTAAAGTAAACAGGCAGATCCGATAAAACCTTGGCCATTACTGCACGGACTACCGGTTTCGGTGCACCTGCAAACAGCTCGTCCAGTTCTTGAATATAAGCTTCCATTTCCTGATCTAAGTAAGGTTTATCCACAACTGCACTCTCTTCTTCATGCAGAGTCTCTTCCCCTTCTTTCGGGGTTATAAGTTCTGCAAAGCTGCTTCCAGATAACAGCCTGTCTACATTCATAGAACGGATATAGTCAGGATCAACTGGGGACTGCTCGTTCTCATTCAGGATTTCAACTTTTAAATAACGTTCGTAGTAAACTTCCTGTCTACCCTCCAGTTCGGTCAGCTGGTCCAGGAATTCCTCTTCCGTAACGGTAAAATCTTCCTGATTTAATTTATCCAGAATACCGCTTATTACAGAACGGTAAAAATCCTCCTCATTGATATCAATGACAGCGTCTGGCTGAGCAAACAGCAATACGCATAAATCATTGATCACATCCTGAAGCATTACATAATAACCGGATTCATCCGTAAGAACCTGGCTCGCATAGGATAATTTTGCAGAAGCCTCTTCATACCCTTCAAACGTCATATCCCGGTAATCCATACGCTTAAACTGCTGTAAAATTTCATAGAGATCCTTGTGCCCCGTTTCCATCCCCTCTGGAAGAGAAACCATAGACTCCGTCCGGAGGGTATACATTATATCCCGGAGATTCTCTCTTGGGGAACCAAGATAAATGGAAAGTCCCTCCATAAGGAGGCTGTAAAACTTCTGTTTTGTCAGCCGGACCGGGAGCTGTCCGATCACCTGTTTGATTCGTCCGTTCATAACAGCAGAATCACTGGTTTCTGTTATGAATTCCAAAAGCCGCTTTAGGAACGCATCGTCTCCCGCACTTGTTTTGTCGGAAGGAACAAACTTACGTTCCGTACGATTTAAAATATACTCAAAAATCTGAAAGCAGTCTGCATAAGAGGTCAGCACCTCTACTTCGTGAGTCATATCTTTTCTCAGTAGCAACAGATCATCGGTTACTTCGTTTCCGGAAATATATCCACCAATAAGGCCGTTAAGACGCTTCAAGTAAGCAGTCATCTGCTGAGATTGCAAAGTTTCTTCTGCAACGGTCTCCAATAATGTATAATAATTTAATACAAGCCTTACATAAGAATACTGATAAGCAGCAGTCATCTGTTTTTTCATCAAACGGGTTTCCACGTGTCGTCTCCTCTCGGGGGGTATTTAATGGTAATTGGATAAAATTGATCTCCTTAGGAAATCCAGAGCCTTTACTACGGACTGTTCCCTGATTTTCTCACGGTTTCCTTTAAAGTGGTATTCCTCCACCTTTACTTTGTCCTTCATGTAGCAGGCAATATATACAAGTCCGACAGGCTTTTCTCCATCGACATCCGGTCCCGCAATTCCAGTCACCGCGATGCACGCATCTGCGTCCGTTGCAAATACACCGCCAGTTGCCATTTCTTTGGCTGTCTGTTCACTGACTGCCCCATATTTTTTTAAAGTGCCTTTACTGACATCTAAATATTTTCTTTTCGCTTTGTTGGAATAGGTGATAAAGCCTTCCTTAAATACCGCTGATGCCCCCGGGACATTAACCAGTCTTCCAGCGATCAGACCACCGGTACAGGACTCTGCCGTTGTAACTGTCAGCTCATATTTCTTTAAAAGGCGTACAACTGCCATCTCAAGAGTTTCTTCTTCCTTTGTCGTAAATACAGCATTTTCAAACCGGTTCTTGATCTCTTTGACAACGGGCTTAAGCAGATTTTTAGCTTCCTCCTCGTTGGCAGCTTTAGCGGTCACTCTTAAATGAACCTCTGCTGTCTTGGCATAAGTGGCAATGGTAGGATTGGTCTGGGTGTTGATTAAATCAATCAGCTTATCTTCCACCTGACTCTCACCATAACCGCATATTTTAACCATCTGGGAGCGGATCACTTCCGGCTGGCGGCTTTGTAAGTAAGGGAAAACCTGCTCAGTAAATAACGGTTTTAACTCATTGGGAGGTCCGGGAAGCAGAATGGCTGTTTTCCCGTTCTTCTCCATAATAAGTCCAGGCGCCGTTCCGTTGCCGTTGTCAAGAACGGTTGCCCCCTGGGGAACCATAGCCTGTTTCCAGTTATTATCCGGAATCTCTTTATAAATGCTGTTTTTAAAAAAATTATTGATCAGTTCTCTGGTATGCTCATCTTCAATCAGTTCAAATCCCATCACTTCTGCGCATACTTCCTTAGTCAGATCATCCGCTGTCGGCCCAAGGCCTCCGGTGAGAATTACCACATCAGAACGATTCAGTGCTGTCTCAAGTGCCGATGAAAGTCGCTCCCTGTTATCCCCAACCGTTACCTGGTGATACATGGAAAGTCCTAAAAGGGCACATTTTTCCGCGAGATACTGGGTGTTTGTATTAACAATGTTTCCAAGAAGAATTTCTGTTCCAACTGAAATCAGTTCAACAACCATGATTATATACTCCCTTCCATAAGAACGCGATAATTTTTTGCTATATAATCAACGAGAGAAACCACTGTGAGTATTGCCGCAATCCAGATAAAAACAGTGGTAAGAATGGACAGTGCAGGGATGTTTATAATCAGAAGCACCGACATCGTCATCTGAGAAACGGTTTTAAACTTTCCCCAATAGCTTGCCGCAATAACCACTCCGTTATCCGAAGCAACCAGACGGAAACCGCTGATAATAAATTCACGGCTGATAATAACAATAACAATCCAGGCCGGAAGCTGTCCCAAAGCGGTAAAACAGATCAGACCGGCACATACCAGAAGTTTATCTGCGAGGGGATCCATAAATTTTCCAAAATTAGTCACCAGACCATACTTTCTTGCAATCTTCCCATCTAAGAAATCCGTAAAGCTGGCAACAATAAATACAGCAGCGGCTATATAGCGGTAAGTAACGTTAGTACCGCCTTCAAGCAGCAAAAACAGAACAAAAAACGGAATCATGATAACCCTTAAAACAGTTAGTTTATTCGGTAAATTCATCTTCCAACTCTCCTATTAAATCATACTCCATAGCTCCGGTTACACGGATCTTCGCAAAATCTCCAGACATCAGTTCCGCACCTGTCTGTACAAAGATCATTCCATCCACTCCCGGACCATCCATATAGGTTCTGGCTACATAAGCATTCTCGTCAGCAACTTTTCCCTCTATCATTACTTCCAGCCTTTTTCCAACCATGGACTGAGAATGATCAACGGAAATTTCTTGTTGAAGCTCCATAATTGCATCTCTGCGTTCCTCTTTGGTCTCCTGAGGCACCTGATCAGGAAATTCTGCAGCTGGTGTATCTTCCTCTGCGGAATAGGCAAATACGCCAAGGCGTTCAAACTCCATCTCATCCACGAATTCCATCAGCTCTTCGTGATCTTCCTCTGTTTCTCCCGGAAATCCGGAAATAAGAGTTGTTCTCAGTGCAATATCAGGAATCTCTGTGCGAAGCTTGTTAATGATGTCCTTAAGCTGCTCTTTTGATGTTCTTCTTCCCATGCGTTTTAAAATTCTGTCACTTGCATGTTGAATTGGCATATCTAAGTAACGGCAGATTTTGTCCTCTTCTTTTATAACTGCAATCAACTCGTCTGTAACTTCTTCCGGATAGCAGTACTGAACACGGACCCACTGAATACCTGATATCTGGCAAAGCTTTTTCAACAATTCAGGAAGTGATTTTTTCCCATATAAGTCCACACCGTACAAAGTTGTCTCCTGAGCCACTAAAATCAGCTCTTTCACACCCTTCTCAGCCAGCTTTTTCGCTTCCTTCACCAGATTTTCCATGGGTACACTGCGGTAATTTCCTCTTAAAGAAGGAATAATACAGTAAGTACAATGCTTGTCACAACCTTCCGCAATCTTTAAAAATGCATAATGACCTCCGGTGGTAAGGATTCTGTCTGTTTCTGTCTCAGGAAGTATATCCAGATCATGGAAACAGCTTACCGGTTCCTCTCCTCCCAGTGCACCTTTTAAAACATTGGATATCTCGTCATAGGTTGAGGTACCTAAAATACCATCTACTTCAGGAATTTCATCAATAATCTCCTGCTTATAACGCTGCGCCAGACAGCCCGTAACGATTAGCGCCTTACAATTGCCGTCTATCTTTCTTTGAGCCATCTCTAAAATGGTATTGACACTTTCTTCTTTGGCATCGTTTATAAAACAGCAGGTATTGATTACGATTACATCTGCCTCGTACTCGTCATCTGTAAAGGTATAACCGTCTCTATTTAAAAGGCCTAACATCATCTCCGTATCAACCAGATTCTTATCACAGCCCAGTGAAATGCATAATAACTTCATGTTTAAACTCCTGTCGTTCATTTTTCCTGAAAGAAAAGGCCATCTACCAAAACGGAGACGGCCCTCTTCCTAATTATCGTCTTCTTCTGTTGCGTCCGCTTCGCTTAAAATCTTCACTTTGCCCTCATATAACTCTTCTACGGCAATTGAAAGCGGCTTCTTGCCGACTCCCGGAATCTCAGTATCAGCGCCTCCGATGATCTGCCTTGCTCTCTTTGCTGCGGCAATTACGATAGAATAACGGCTCTGTATAACAGGAGCATCTCCTGGTTCAACCTCACTATTTACTACATTAATCAAATCTGAATAAGATGGATGTAACATCTTCCATTCCCCTTTCTCAAACCAATTTATATATTCTTTAATTCTTCCCGGATCTGGGATAAAAATGCCATATTATTGGAAGCGCGCTTATGCTGCACCTGAATCATAAGATGCATCTCATCCACACAGGTGTCGATCTCATCATTAATCAAAATATAATCATAAGCTTCCATACCTTGTGCTTCTTCAGCAGCCCTGTGCAGTCTGGCATTAATTACTTCCATGCTTTCTGTACCTCTGCCGACTAAACGGCGTTTCAGCTCTTGTGCATTAGGAGGCATGACAAACAGCAGGATTGCCTCTGGAAAACGTTCCTTTACTTTTAGGGCTCCCTGAATTTCTATTTCAAGAATAACATCTTTCCCCTTTTTCATCTGGTTTAAAACATATTCCTTGGGAGTGCCATAAGAATGATTGACGTACTGTGCATACTCAATTAATTCTTCTCTTTCAATCATATCTTTAAAATGTTCTTCTGTAACAAAAAAATATTCTTTTCCATCCACCTCACCCGTTCTGGGTGTTCTGGTTGTGGCGGAAATGGATAACGCATAATTATCATACCGGCTCAGGAGCGCTTTCATAAGTGTGCCCTTTCCGGCACCGGAAAAACCGGATACAACTACCAGCATACCATTCTCGTTCATCCTGTGATTCTCCTACTCAATATTCTGGATCTGCTCCCGTACTTTCTCGATTTCAGTCTTTAATATAATTGCCTTGTCTGAAACCTCTAAATCACTGGCTTTGGAAAGAATGGTATTGGCTTCCCGGTTCATCTCCTGAGCGATGAAATCCAGTTTTCTGCCCACAATCCCGCCAGCTTCCAGTTCTGACCGTGTATGTTCAATGTGACTTCTTAGCCGGACCGTCTCCTCATCCACACAGATTTTATCTGCATATATGGTTACTTCCGCAGCAATTCTGCCTTCATCGATGGCAGTTCCTGCCAAAAGCTCTTTTACCTTATCTTCCAGCTTTGCCCGATATTCCACAAGAATCTTTGGAGATCTTTCTTCAACAAATTCCAGAATGTCATTCATCAGGTTCAGCTTTCCAAGAAGATCCGCCTTTAAGTTTTCGCCTTCTGTTAATCTTGTTCCCACAAAACGCTTTGCAGCTTCCTCTACTGTTTCTGAAAGAAGCTTCCACATCTGATCCTCATCTTCCGGTACTTCTTCCATAATAAGTACTTCCGGACATCTGGCGAGTGCAGAAACCTTGATATCGTTCTGAATTCCGAACTGCTCTTCCATCTTTGCAAAATAGCCCATGTATTCAGCAGCCAGCGCACTGTTATACTTTAAACACATCTTGTTCTCAGTATAATCTTCATAACTGATAAAAACGTCAACTTTTCCGCGCTGAATATAATTCTTCAACAGATTCCTGATCCCTGCTTCAAAGAAATTAAACTTTTTCGGCATCTTTATGCTTAAATCCAAATATCTGTGATTTACAGCCTTCATCTCGACGGAAATTTTATATTCATCCGTGACGGTTTCGTGCCTGCCGAAACCTGTCATGCTCTTAATCATTACAAATGCCTCTCTTTCGCCATAGATATAATCCATTATAAGTCATAACAAAAAACAAGTCAAATGGTTTTAAATTTTACAGAACCGTGTTTCTGTGATATACTATGTTCATCTATAAACCTTACCGGAGGACACAAACAATGGCATTTGATGGAATTGTTATGGCAAATCTCACGGCAGAAATGAAAGATCGGCTGGAGGGCGGAAAGATCTCTAAAATCGCTCAGCCGGAAAAAGATGAACTGCTGTTTACTGTTAAAAATCAAAAAAATACATGGAAGCTTTTAATTTCAGCCAGTGCCAGTTTACCACTGGTTTATTTCACGGAAAACAACAAGCAAAGTCCATTAACTGCACCTAATTTCTGCATGCTTTTAAGAAAACACATTGGGAATGGGCGGATTATGAGAATCAGCCAGCCTGGTCTGGAACGAATTCTTTGCATGGAGATTGAACACCTGGATGAATTAGGTGACAGAAGAACGAAAAAACTCATGATAGAGATTATGGGTAAGCACAGCAATATCATTTTTTGTAATGAAGATGATATGATTCTGGACAGTATTAAGCACATCTCTGCCCAGATCAGTTCTGTTCGCGAGGTTCTGCCCGGAAGGAAATACTTTATTCCCCAGACTATGGACAAGAAAGATCCGCTGACGATTACAGAAGAAGAATTTATTTCTACAATCAGTCACGCGGCCGCACCGGTACAAAAGAGTCTTTATTTAAATCTGACCGGTATCAGCCCCATTATTGGTCACGAACTTTGTCATCTGGCATCCATTGATGGAGATCATTCCGCTAATGAGCTAACAGAAACTGAGCTTTTACACTTATACCGCATGTTCTCTTTCATGATAGAGGATATTAAAAAAAGTTCATTTAAGCCAAATATTATTTATAAAAATGAAGAACCCGTTGAATTTTCCGCTGTTCCCCTCGCCTGCTATGAAGGCGGTGATTATGAGGCAAAAGCTTTTGAATCCATCAGCACCCTTTTAGAGACCTATTATGCCTCTAAAAATGCGTTAACAAGAATCCGCCAGAAGTCCGTAGATCTAAGGAAGATTGTGCAGACAGCGCTCGAGCGCAATTACAAAAAATGCGATCTGCAGGATAAGCAGCTAAAGGATACAGAAAAAAAGGATAAGTACAAAATATACGGAGAGCTTTTAAATACCTATGGCTATGAACTTACAGGCGGCGAAAAGAAGCTCACCTGCCTTAACTACTACACCAACGAGGACATTACTATTCCACTGGATGACCAGCTGTCTGCCAAGGAGAATGCACAGAAATATTTTGACAAATACAATAAATTAAAACGAACTTTTGAAGCCGTTACAGGGCAAATCAGTGAGACCAGGCAGGAAATCGACCACTTAGAGTCCATCAGTGCTGCACTGGATATTGCTCTGTTAGAAGAAGATCTTGTTCAGATTAAAGAAGAACTTATGGAGTATGGTTATGTCAAGCATCGCAGAAGCGGCGACAAAAAACCGAAAGTTACCAGCAGGCCGTTCCATTATATTTCATCTGATGGCTTCCATATGTATGTAGGAAAGAACAATTATCAAAATGAAGAACTCACCTTTAAAATCGCCAGCGGTAATGACTGGTGGTTTCATGCCAAAGGAATCCCCGGTTCCCATGTAATCGTCAAATCAGAAGGAAAAGAGCTTACCGACCGAACCTTTGAAGAAGCGGGCGCTTTGGCGGCATACTACTCCAAAGGCAGAGAAAATGATAAGGTTGAGGTAGATTATATACAGAAAAAACAGATCAAAAAAGTTGCCGGAGCAGCTCCCGGCTTTGTCATCTATCATACGAATTATTCTATGGTCACGGAACCAAAAATATATGCTGAAATGGTGAATAATTAAGCAAAAAAGCAGATAAAAAGAGAGTTTTTCTCTTTTCTTATCTGCTTTTTAACGTTGCACTTTCCGTTGTTTTATTCTTGATAAATATCTAAATGCTCAATCACAACTCGTCTATCAGGAATCGTTGTAATTACTTCTATTAGATACTCTCTTGGAATGATCATTCTCTTGTTATCACTAGTCATGTCCTCATTGAGAACTGAACAATGAGAAATCCCACCTTCCAGCCCAAGAATTTTCCGAAATACTTTTGTTTTCATCTGTACTTTCTCCCAGCTAATCTTACGCACAGCAAAACATTTGCAATACACAACTAACAAATATATTAACACTCATAGATGACCAATTCATATGATATAATTACGGTCATACTCCCCTTGCCTAATGACAATAAAATCACATGATTGAGATTATAAATATTAGGCTAATAAATAGAACTACGAAAGAAACATTTAAATTTAGTTATTCTTTGCCTCGGCCTTATGTCTTTTCAGAACAGCTTTTGGTATTTCTCTTTCATACATAGTTGCTGGAATGCTTTTTCCAACAGAATTAAGAGATACCTTAAGCAGAACCTGTTGTAATCCATCAACAATTTTCTTCTTCATTTTTTAAATCTCCTTTCATAACATTTTTATTTGGAGGAAGTAAGGTTAGAACTTCCAAAGCAACCGGATAAATGATCAACTCTCTTAGATTCTCATTGTAAATAGCAATCAATACCAAAAGGGTCAACAATAAAATGGATATAACTTTTTTCTTTAATATTCCAGAACGGGTAAAGTAAGTAATGTTTTTGCTTTTAGGTACAAGACATATAAATACAGCCAGACTAAACATATAAATCGCCAGTACACTTAATAAGTTTAATTGAAAAGTAACTGCCCCGGATAAAGAAAGAAGCCAGATTACCAACATGCCCAAAAAGCAACCTGCATTGGTTTTTGCATGTACTCCACCAGCGTGTAGGCGCAAAATGCAAAACACAAATAGAACAAGAAAAGTTTCAATACCTTTGCCCAATAAAATACCTAGTAATTGAATAAACAATAATTTTAATAAATTATCTAATATCAGTTCAACTCCATATTGTATTGTTATATTATCATCTTCATCTCTGGGATTGATTTTATTTAACAAACAACAGAGAGCGGCTGAAAATCTCGAAATAATCACTTTATCACCACCAAACAATGCCATTTTACCATAAATTACAACTTACAAATGTTTTTGCAATTAACGTTGTTTATTTAATCCTGATCGTCAATTTCTTAATTTTTAAATACAATTTCACTTTACTTTTTACCATATGAATTGTAGAATAATAGTACCCGGCAAATGAGGTGGCATAATATGACATACTTAATTTATTCTCTTACAGGAAGCCTTTGCAGTTATTTTTCATGCGTTAATTTACTTCCTCATAAACTAAACGTTTATAAGAAACTGACTTTGTTTTTATACTCATTCATAACAGTCTATCTATTCAACCAAATGTTTGGTCAGATCAGTACTTTTTTAACTTATGGAGGAATTTTGCTTATTGCGATGATCTTTTCAAAATTTGACTTTTTTTCTTCCTCCTGCATTCTGTTTGGTTACTTATATTCAGTCACTTTCAACTACATAATTATGTGGTTAACGAGTTATTTTCTTCGTATGGATATGGAAGAACTATTAGTCCGAGATAATTTGACAATTATGTTCTCAATACTTTACTGTGTGTTTTGCGGTGTATCTACTAAAATGCTGGGTTGGTATTTTCATCGAAAGCTGAATTTGTCAAAGTATTTAACCAATCGTCATCTTTTAAAGGCCATCTTTATTGACCTTTTTATTTTAGTGTTCTTCTATATCTTTAATTTTTCATATGGAGAGCAATTAGGATACAATTATGGTGTAATTGCTTTGAATGGAATACTATTTTTACTGCTGTTTGCAATCACTGTTTATTTAATGTATTCCATATATAAGGCGACTATTGGAGAACAGGCTTATAAGCACCGTATGTCGCAGTTTGAAAACCTAAAAACTTATACAGACAGACTTGAAATGTCCTACGGTATCATGCGTAAATTCAAGCATGATTATATGAATATTCTTATAACAATGTCAGGTTTTATGGAAGATAATGATCTGCAGGGATTAAAAAAATATTACGGAGAAAAAATCATTCCCATCAGTCACGCATTTACCGAATCGGATACGAAGCTTGGCACTTTATCAAATATAAAGGACACTGCCTTAAAGAGTCTCCTTTCGT
Organism: Lacrimispora sp.; assembly: GCA_029256305.1. Classification (GTDB taxonomy): domain Bacteria; phylum Bacillota; class Clostridia; order Lachnospirales; family Lachnospiraceae; genus Lacrimispora. The sequence goes on from JAQSYE010000044.1 coordinate 12,267, forward strand.
CAAAATTTATTTATTCGATGGAAATAGGAATAAAAGCAGAAATAGAGTTAACAGAACCAATAACAAATTTGTATATGGATTCTCTTGATTTATCCCGTATTATCGGCATTCTATTGGATAATGCTATCGAGGCTACTGCAGAAACCGACGAAAAAGAATTGCATTTTTGTATGTTTTATAAAGAAGATAATCTTTATATTATAATTAAGAATACTGCTCTTTTGCTTGATCACTCTTTATATGAACTTCGCGAACAGGGGGTATCAACAAAGGGGGAAAACAGGGGCGTCGGTCTGTTCAATGTTTCCATGGTACTGAATTATTATGATAATGTAGTATGGAACACAGTTTATAAAGAACCATATTTTACTCAGGAACTGATTCTGATGCATTATGGTAACAAGGAGCAAGTATGATTCATATATATCTTTGTGAAGACGATGAAAGACAATTATTACGCTGGGCATCTATTATAGAAAAATACTTATTAATGAATTCAACAGAGTCACTGCTGCATTGTACTGCATCCTCCCCTGAGGATTTGCTGAAGATCAGAAAAGATTCCAATATCACCGGACTGTATTTTCTGGATATTGATTTAAGAGCGAAAAAGAATGGGATTGAATTGGCAGAAGAAATTCGCAAATACGACCCTCGCGGATATATTGTCTTTGTTACAACACATAGCGAAATGGCATATCTGACCTTTCAATATAAAGTAGAGGCCATGGACTTTATTGTAAAAGATAAAATAACTGATCTTCCTGAACAGATCTATTCCTGTATAAGAAATGCCGAAATAAAATACCGACATCAATTGGATTCATCTGACCGTCTTTTGTCCATTAAGGTGGATAAAGCTTCATTGGTTATGGATCAGGATGATATTGTTGCCATTACTACTAGTGAAGAATATCACAAAATAATTATTCATACTTTAAATGGTTTCCGACAGATGTCCGGTTCCCTTAAAGAACTGAGCGTCTCTTTAAATTCCCATTTTTGTCAGTGCAACAGATCCACAATTGTGAATTTGAAGCATGTTATCAAATACTCAAGAGATGAGGCACTATTATACATGAATAACAAAGAATCTTATCCTGTATCTGTCCGGTTGTTGGCTAAGGTACATAAATCATTGAAATGTCTTTAAATAATAAAGCAGAAACTGGATACGTCCAGTTTCTGCTTCTAAATTCAAATCTTAAATTAATCCCCATATGTTCCCTTGGATTTTACCAGCTTCGGCCGATACCCCTGAGAAGTAAGCGCGGCCATAATGGTGTTTTTGTGATCTGTTCCAAAGGCCTCCAGGGTAATCCTTAATTCTACTGCCGTATTCCGGTTAATGCTGATAAACTGATTATGTTCCAGACGGATGACATTGCCCTGCTCTTTTGCAAGAAGGGTGGATACCTTTGCCAGTTCACCGGGCTTATCCGGAAGCAGTATTGATACGGTAAAGATACGGTCTCTCTGAATCAATCCAAGCTGTACGATGGAAGCCATAGTGATCACATCCATATTTCCGCCGCTTAAAATGGATACAATTTTTTTATTATCTACATCAATATGTTTTAAGGCAGCCACTGTAAGAAGTCCGGAATTTTCTACCACCATCTTATGGTTTTCCATCATATCTAAAAATGCTACGATAAGTTCTGAGTCTTCAATTGTAATAATACTGTCCACATTTTCCTGGATGTAGGGAAAAAGTTTGTCACCCGGACATTTTACTGCCGTACCATCTGCAATGGTATTGACACTGGGAAGAGATACTACTTTTCCCTGGCGAATGGATTCCTGCATGCAGTTTGCACCTGCAGGCTCCACACCAATTACTTTAATCTTGGGATTTAACATCTTTGCCAGTACGGAAACACCGGTGCAAAGACCGCCCCCGCCGATTGGAACCAGAATGTAGTCAACAGTCGGAAGTTCTTTGATGATTTCCATAGCTATGGTGCCCTGCCCAGTTGCTACATCTAAATCGTTAAATGGATGTACGAAGGTAAGTCCTCTCTCCTCTGCCAGCTTATAAGCATAGCTGCAAGCCTCGTCAAATACATCCCCTTCCAGAATTACTTCCGCCCCGTATCCTTTTGTTCTGTTAACCTTCATCAGGGGGGTTGTTGTAGGCATGACAATGGTAGCGGGAATCCCGGCAAGTTTTGCTGCATAGGCAACGCCCTGAGCATGATTGCCGGCAGAGGCAGTAATCAAACCTTTGGATTTTTCTTCCTCAGTCAGAGTGCTAATTTTATAATAAGCGCCTCTTACTTTATAAGCCCCTGTATACTGCATGTTTTCCGGCTTAAAATACACCTTATTTCCAGTCTGGGTGGAAAAATACTCACTGTATATAAGCTTTGTTTCCAGGGTAACCTTACCAACGACTTCTGTTGCTTCCTCAAACTTTTCCAATGTCAACATAATTTACGCCTCGTCTTTCTCTTCTACGTGAAACAATGCATTTACGAATTCTTCCGCATTGAATTTCTGCAAGTCATCAATCTTCTCCCCGACACCAATATATTTCACAGGAATCCCAAGCTCGGATTGAATTGCTACTGCAATTCCTCCCTTAGCCGTACCATCCAGCTTCGTAAGAATAATTCCGGTAATGTCTGCTACTTCCATGAATTGTTTCGCCTGTACAAGAGCATTCTGACCGGTAGTTCCATCTAAAACTACAAGAGTCTCCCGATATGCTTCGGGATATTCTTTGTCAATGATTCGATTGATCTTTTTCAGTTCTTCCATCAGATTCTTTTTATTGTGGAGACGTCCTGCCGTATCACAAATCAATACATCTGCCTGTCTGGACTTTGCTGCCGCAACTGCATCATATACAACTGCTGCCGGGTCAGAACCTTCCTGTTGGGCAATAATATCAACATTTGCTCTTCTTGCCCATTCCGTCAGCTGCTCAATGGCTGCTGCACGGAATGTGTCAGCTGCTGCAACGATCACTTTTTTTCCATCGTCCTTCATCTGTCCTGCCAGCTTGCCCACAGAAGTGGTCTTTCCCACACCGTTTACTCCGATTATCAATAAAACAGAGCGGCGCTTTTCGAATTCATAAGCATTTTCTCCCAAATCCATTTGTTCCATGATACTGTCCATAAGAAGCTGCTTACATTCTGATGGATCCTTGATATTATTTTCCTTTACCTTTTTTCTCAAGTCTTCCACAATTGATGTCGTAGTCTGGATGCCCAGATCACCCATTATCAGAATTTCTTCAATTTCCTCATAAAACTCGTCATCAATGGCCGAAAAACCGTTGAAAATGGAATCCACACCTGCGATAATATTATCTCTCGTTTTTTGCAGTCCAGCTACCAATTTTCCAAAGAATCCCTTTTTTTCTCCCATTGTCGGCCTCCTTAACTTTCTAAATCATCTTCAATCAGGTTAACAGATACAAGCGTCGAAACGCCTTTTTCCTGCATGGTAATACCATACAAACGGTCCGCAGATACCATGGTACCACGTCTGTGTGTAATAACAATAAACTGTGTAAATTTTGTCAGCTTATGCAGATATTTTGCAAAACGATCCACATTAGAGTCATCAAGCGCAGCCTCGATTTCATCAAGAAGGCAGAATGGAGACGGTTTTAAATTCTGAATTGCGAAAAGAAGTGCAATGGCAGTCAGTGCTTTTTCCCCTCCCGAGAGCTGCATCATATTCTGTAGTTTTTTACCAGGTGGCTGGGAAACAATCTGTATCCCTGCTTCCAGAATATCTTCATCCTCCACAAGCTCAAGTGCCCCACGTCCGCCACCGAACAATTCCCTGAAAACCTTGTCAAATTCCACTCTGATTTCACGGAACTTTTCCTCGAACTGCTTTCGCATTCCAGAATCCAGTTCATCGACAATTTTTAATAAAGTCCCCTCAGCAGTAATGAGATCATCATGCTGAGTCTTCATAAATTCATACCGTTCTGAAACTTCTTTATAATCTTCGATTGCATTTACATTGACATTGCCAAGCTTGCGTATTTCTTCTTTTAATGAACCGATCATCTTTTTGATATCAGGAAGAGAAGTCCACTCTTTATTTCTTAAAGTCTCAGCTTTTGAAAATGTCAGTTCATATTCATTCCACATATAGTTTACGTGGTTTTCCATACGCTCTTCCATCTTCTCCTTCTGGCTTTGAAGGCGAAACAGTTCTTTATCCAGCAGACTAATTCGCTGTGTAAGTTCTTCCCTTTTTTGAAATAGTTCTTTCTGCTCTTTTGATTTTATTTCTTTTTTAGCCTGTTTCTCATTAATTACCGCATCAAGCGTTTCTCTCGCTGAATTAATATCTGCAATTCTGGCTTTGATGGATTCGATTTCCTTTTGTTTTTCTTCTATGATCAGATCGGAGCCGCTTGTTCCATGAGACAGCTTTAACAGTTCCTCTTCCAGTCTGCTTATTTCCTCTTTTACACGTCGGATATTCTCCAGTTCAAAATCATCCTTTTGTTTGAGGCCGGAAGCTGTCAGCTGTGCTTCTGATACGTCTTTAGAGAATTTTTCTCTGTCAACTTTTGACTTTTCAAGACCGGCATTGAGGCCTTCCAGTTCACCATCTATATCCTGGCTCCGCGATGCCAGCTTTTCTACTGCAAAAGTCAAATCCTGTCTGTTTTCACCGATCTCTTTTTTCTGAACCTCAAGCTGGGTGTTTTCCAGTTCTAAATCACCGTAAGATTCTACAATCTCTGCTTTTTTATCTTCAATCCTGCGCAGGTTTATTTTAACCGTATTTTGTCTCAAATAGAGTTTCTGCTTTTCACTTCGAATCGTTTCAAGTTCTTCCCTGCATTCACTAAGAAGACCTTCGCTCATAACCAGTTCTGTTTCAATCTGACCGGTTTCTTTCAGCGCCTTTTCACAGGCAGCTTCCAGTTCCTCCATCTCGCGCTTTCGTCCCAGTAAATTACTGGTATTTTTAAAAGCACCTCCCGTCATGGAACCGCCTGCGCTTAATAATTCTCCTTCCAGAGTGACAATTCTTAAAGAATACTGGAATTTCTTAGCAAGAACGACTGCATGGTCAATGGTATCAACAACAACTACTCTGCCAAGGAGATAATTCAAAAGTCCCTGGTACTGACTGTCTGCCTCAACGAGAGAATTAGCAAGTCCCAGAACTCCTGGTTCACTAAGAGCTTTCTCCTGATTGAAACCATTTTTATTGCCAATGCTGGTAAGCGGGAGAAATGTGGCTCTGCCGTATTTGTTTTTCTTTAAATACTCAATCAGCTGCTTTGCTGTCTGATCTGAGTCGGTAACAACATTTTGAATGCTTCCGCCCAGTGCAGTTTCAATGGCAACTTCATACTTTTTAGAAACAGTAATTAAATCGGCCACAACACCATGGATCCCATGAACTCGGTCCTTTACCTCCATGACCCGGCGGATGCTGCCGCCATACCCTTCATACCGTTCTGCAAGATTACGCAGTGATTCCAACTTTGTAGAGCTGGTATGGTACTCCTGCTGTCTGTCATTTAAATTTTTTCCAAGCCGTTTTACTTCATGCTCCAGATCTTCTGCCCTGGTTTCACTTTGCTCATGAAGTTCATTGTACTTAAGAATACCAGTATCGATCTCGTCGGCTTCTTTTTCAAGAATCAAAAGCTGCTGATCCTGTTCTGATTCATCACTCTTATATTTAAGAAGCTTTTGGAGTACTTCAGACCTTCGTACATTTACCTGCTCAAGCATTGTCTCATAACGCTGCTGTTTGGCGTTTAAAGTGGCTTTTTCATTAAGAAGTTCAATAATGCTTCCTTTTCCAGACTCAATCCTTTGTTCCAAAAGACGAATTTTTTCATCCTCTGCAGCGAGAACTGCCTCTCCCAGTTTTAACTGTTCCACTGCAGTCTTTACTGATTCTGCAATAACAGACCGCTCCTCAACATAAGAAGCTGCCTGGGATTTTTTCATATCTATCTCAGAGTGAATGGACCTCACTCTGCCTGCAATATGCTCCGCATTCATCTGTTCTGTATTAATCTGCTCTTTCAAAACATTGATGCGACCCTGTAAATTTCCAGTCTCTATATCAGAGTTGTTTTTTTCATTGCGGCTTACTAAAATAGCTTCATCCAGCTGGGATATATATGTATCAAAAATCTCATACTGCTCTCTGATGCCTTCTGATGTTTTCTGGGCATCTTCCAGATCACGGCTGACAATAACTTCTTTCTCATCCACTTCTTTCATCTGGAATCTCAGCCCTTCTGTTTCCATCAGGAACTGATTTACATCATACTTCTTCAGTTCATCCTTTAATCTCAAATATTCTTTCGCTGACTCAGACTGCTTTGCCAAAGGACCAACCTGTTTTTCCAGTTCTGAAAGAATATCACTGACACGGACCAGGTTCTGTTTTTCATCCTCCAGCTTTTTTTGGGCGATGGATTTGCGGCGTTTAAATTTAACGATTCCCGCCGCTTCATCAAAAAGTTCCCGGCGTTCTTCCGGTTTACCGCTTAGAATCTTATCAATCTGCCCCTGTCCGATAATGGAATACCCTTCCTTACCGATTCCGGTATCATAAAAAATCTCATTAATATCCTTTAATCGGCAGGTACTTCCGTTGATCATGTATTCACTCTCGCCTGATCGGTAAACTCTTCTTGAAACTGTCACCTGATCATAATCAATGGATAAGTGGTGATCCGAATTGTCAAGCGTTATGGCCACATAGGCAAATCCCTGAGGTTTTCTCGTCTCTGTTCCCGAAAAAATAACATCCTGCATACTGGAGCTTCTTAGCTGTTTTACTTTCTGTTCCCCCAGCACCCAGCGTACCGCATCAGCAACATTGCTCTTACCACTTCCGTTGGGGCCTACAATGCCTGTTATTCCATTGTGGAATTCGAATACTATTTTGTTGGCAAAAGATTTAAACCCCTGAATCTCTATACTTTTTAAATACATACTCCACGCTGACAGCAATCACCAGCTGCCCTTTCTTTACCTTATTATTGTCCACGCCCTTTGGACATAGAGGGATACACGAAGTGTGTTACCTTATTATTGTCCACGCCCTTTGGACATAGAGGGACACCCGAAGGGTATTTCCATATTATTTTCCACGCAGATTCAGAATTCCGTGATAAGCCGCCACCTGCTCTGCAGCCTTCTTGGTTCTTCCAGTCCCCTGTCCAATTGGTTTGTCCCCGATTTTTACCCGAGTCTCAAATATCTTATTATGATCCGGACCTTCTTCTTTTAAGAGTTCATAGGTCAGTGCCTCTTCCGTCTGGCTCTGCACAATCTCCTGCAAGATAGTCTTGCTATCAAAAAAGAGTTGCTTATGTTCCAGATCATTCATAATGAAACGAAGGATAAACTCTTTTGCATTAGCAAAACCACCATCCAGATAAATGGCTCCAATAAGCGCTTCCATTGCATCTGATACAATCGAAGCTCTCCCTCTGCCACCGGTTGCTTCTTCCCCCCGGCCTAAGAGGAGATATTCCCCAAGCTTTATCTCTTCCGCACAATAAGCAAGAGTCGGCTCACAAACAATACTGGCGCGAATCTTTGTTAAATCCCCTTCCGGCCTCTGTGGATATTTGTGATACAGACAATCACTGGACACAACCTCCAGTACTGAATCACCTAAAAACTCAAGTCTTTCATTGCACTCCGTTTTATCCAGACGGTGTTCATTGGCATAGGAGCTATGGGTCATGGCCTGTGTCATAAGATGCTTGTCCGAAAAACGGTAACCAATTCGTTCTTCCAGTTCCTTAATATTTCTACTCATCTCATTCCTCTTTCATCTTTCCTTATTATTGTCCACGCTCTTTGGACATAGAGGGCTGTTCTACTGCGTCGCTGACACTTACGATATTCTCTGCCACTTCAGTAGGAATCTCAATATCAAATTCCTCCTCAATGCCCATAACAATCTGGAACACATCAAGAGAGTCGGCACCAAGATCATCCACAAATGTGGAGTTCATAGTAACCTCCTCCGGCTCAATATTTAATACCTCTGCAATAATTTTCTGTAATTTTTCAAATTCCATATGTTTTCCTTCCTCTCTCCTATTCTTGATTTTCTTCTTTCATTTTAAGACTTTCTCTTATCTTATCATTAATTCCCTGTTCTTTGAAGGTTACGCATTG
>JAQSYE010000270.1 GCA_029256305.1 Lacrimispora sp.
CAGGGAATTCTTCCGCTTTCTGATTCCACTGAAGTTGCATTTATCGGTTATTTTGCAGCTAATCCCAGATATCAGGGAGGAGGCAGCTCTCATATTAACTCCACAAGGGTGGAGTCTGCTGTGGAGGCAGCCAAGGAAAAGGGTGTGATTTATGCCCAGGGATATGAGATTGATGCAGATCAGGTCAACAAGGCCATGTTAGAGGAAGCTGTAGAAGCAGCAAAGAAAGTGAAAACAGCTGTTATATTTGCAGGTCTCCCCGATTCCTTTGAGTCAGAGGGGTATGACAGAACTCATATGGCTATGCCGGAATGTCAGAATGCCTTGATTGAGGCGGTTGCAGCTGTTCAGCCGAATACGGTAGTGGTGCTTCACAATGGTTCACCGGTAGAGATGCCTTGGATTGATAAAGTAAAAGGAGTGTTGGAGGCATATTTAGGCGGTCAGGCCGTTGGCGGTGCAGTTGTGGACATTTTATATGGTCATGTAAACCCAAGCGGAAAACTGGCTGAAACGTTTCCACGCAAGCTGGAAGATAATTCGTCCTATCTTTATTATGGAGGAGAAAAGGATGTGGCAGAATACCGGGAGGGGGTATTTGTAGGATACCGGTATTATGATAAAAAGAATATGGAGGTGCTGTTTCCATTTGGCCATGGATTGAGCTATACCACCTTCGAATATAGTAATATAAAGGCTGATAAATCCACGATGAAAGATGATGAAACTGTGACCGTTTCTCTTGATGTCACCAACACAGGGAAAGTTAAGGGCAAAGAGGTGGTGCAGATTTACGTGGAAGCGCCGGATAGCCAGGTCATCCGCCCAGTGAGAGAACTGCGCGAATTTGCAAAGGTCGAATTGGAACCGGGAGAAACAAAGACTGTATCCTTTATCCTTGGTAAACGGGCTTTTTCCTACTATCATGTGGAATTAAAAGACTGGTTCGCACAAACCGGCACCTATCTCATACATGCAGGATCCTCTTCCAGAGATCTTCGCCAGATGATAAGTGTGCAGGTGGAATCTACAAGGAAGGAACCGGTGGTTTATCATTTAAACAGCACCATAGGGGATATCTTGTCAGATCCAGATGCTGCAGAGATAATTAAACCCCTTATTGACCGTTATAAAAAAGGGAGTGCAATAGGAAATTCAGACGGAGATGCTGCGAAATCGGCAATTACACAGCAGATGGACGATGCAATGTTTCGATATATGCCCCTTCGCCAGATATTAAGCTTTGCTCCGGATGTTAGTTCTGTAAAAGAATTAAAAGATTTGGTGGACTGGATTAATGAGAAGAAGTAGAAATAGTGTACTCTAAAAGCAGGAAACGAGCGTTGAATGTCCGTAATGGATATCTCAACGCTTATTTTTTATGCCATTGGATATTTTAGTTTCCATTGAATTGTATGATTTGATTTGGTATGCTGATAATGATATAAGATTGTCAGCTTAGTCCAATACGAACGGTTGAATTAATATTGGTTCGAGATTCGGGATGGCGGAACGGAGACTGTGATGGAAAACACATTGTATATCAAAGATAATATGGATTCACCCAATTACGAAGTTTTTTATAAGGATAATATCCCTTCTGTGGATCATCCTCTCCATTACCATGATTTTCTGGAAATATATTATCATGCAGAAGGGGACTGTGATTATATCATTGACAGTCGAATCTATACTCTGAAACATGGAGACATTGTATTGATCAATAATCAGCGTCTACATCGTGCAGTGATAAAAGACATGACAAAACCGTATCGACGTTTTGTTCTGTGGTTGGAATATAATTATATCGAAATGTTGCTGGGCGGAAAAATTGAATACAATAAGATGATTGGAAGAGAAAGCAGGACAGAGATATTCAGGCTTCCCGGACAGCAGAGTGAAGAGATCGAGTCTATTTTTAGAAAAATGTGTAAGGAGAGTGAGGTAGAGGATTTTGCCAGTTCCTATCTTCAGGAAAGTTATTTAAGTCAGCTGCTTTTACTTTTTTGCCGTTACAGTCAGAATTCTCAGTCAGTGGAAGAGACCACGTTTGAAAATGATGAGATGATTCAGTCCATTATGGATTATATTGACCAGCATTATATGGAACCGATCACGCTGGATATGATTGCACAGCATTTCTTTATGAATAAATATCATCTTATGAGAAAATTCAAAAAGCATACACGAATGACCATCATGGATTACTGCAAAAAGAGGCGTCTGATTATTGCAAGGAATTATCTGATGGAGGGAGCTAGGATACAGGATATCTATAAATTAAGCGGGTTTGATGATTATTCTAATTTTTTTCGGGCATTTAAATCTACATATCAAATGTCTCCGAGAGATTATAAAAATTATATGATTCAAAGCCATAACAGTACCATACAGCTGGCGGTGGACCGTGATCAGATTAGTAAGAAACATTAAAGTCGGAAGTTGTCAACATTTGCAATGTTCACGCCAGTTTTCGTTATTTATTCTCATCTCATAATGTTATAATTTATACAAGAGATTGTAATAGATCTCATGGAAAAATGGCAATATGTACAATGAGAAGGAGGATTATTTATGAAAAAGGTTATTAGTTTTTTATTGGCTGGTGTCATGGCAGCATCATTAACGGCCTGTTCCGGTTCCGTGAAAGAAACAGCTCCTGCAAAGCAGGAAGAGACAAAAGCAGCAGAACAGACCAGCGAGAGCAAAGGCAGCGGGGAAAAAGTGGAGATCAGTTTCCTTGTAACAAAACCGGAAATTGTTCCTCAGTTTGAAGAAACATTCAAGCGTTACATGGAAGCTCATCCCAATGTGACAATTACTGCAATTCCATTATCAGGACAGACGATATATGAAAAGCTTACATCCTTGTATGCATCCGGGAATGCACCTACAATCACAATGGTGGGAGGACCGGAATTTACATCGTTTAAAGATAATTTTTTAGATATCACCAATACAGATTTTGCAAAAACTGTTTATAGCTGGGCACAGGATAAGACGAAATCAGAAGGAAAAGTCCTTGCAATCCCTACAACAGCTGAAGGCATTGGCATGATGTATAACAAAAAGGTGATTGAGGCTGCCACTGGAAAAGAGTTTGATCCTACCACAATTAAAACAAGAAAAGATTTTGCGCAGCTTCTGGATGTGATTTCAAAGACGAAGTACGCACCTGTACAGATTACCAACAAAGACTGGCTGTTAGGTTCTCACTTAACTTCTGTTTTATATGGTTCTGTAAGCAAGAACTACGATGAGAGACAGGCTGTTATAACGGCTTGTCGTAAGGGAGAATACGATTTTGCCAGTAGTGAAGTGTTCAACAACTGGATGGATACGTTTGACCTTCTCATGAAATACAACAAATATGCCAAGGCACCTCTTGCCAATGCTTATGAGGATGATCAGCTGACTATGGCAAGTGATGAAGTTGCTTTCTGGCCCATCGGAAATTATATTTATCCAAATATTGTTGATATCAACCCGGATGCAGAGGTGGGTCTGATGCCTTATCCAATGGGAGATGACGAATCAGCCGTTGGAAATAAGGAGATCGTATTATCTTATTCCATGTTTGCCATTGATGCAAAACAGTCCAAACCGGAACAGCAGGCCGCAGCCATTGATTTCTTTAACTGGCTGATTACTTCTAAAGATGGTCAGGATTCCTACGTCAACACCCTTATGTTTGTACCGATTTTCGAAGGCTTTGAAGTTCAGCCAACAAATCCGGTTGCAAAGCAGATTGTTTCTTATATGGAACAGGGTAACACACTGGAGAGAATGAGTGATTATTTCCCGGCTGGTGTTATGAATCAATTTGGCGCCACAATGCAGCAGTATCTGGATGGAAAAATAACCAGAGCTGATGTTGCCAATCAGTTTAAGGATAAATGGCTGGAATTCTCCAAGAAATAAAAAAATGAAGTGGGAGATATTATGTATAAAGAAAAATCAATTTTGAAAAGTTTACAAGTATTTGCTACATTTGGGTTAATTCCTCTGTTGGTTTTTGGTATCGTAGTACTCATCCCTTTCTTTTCCGGTCTGTTTTTATCGCTTACGAATTGGAATGGTTCCTTAGACAGCAAAATTGAGTTTATAGGAATCGGAAATTATATTTCAGCAGTCAGGGACCCCGCATTCTGGGGGTCCTTAGGTAAAACGTTTTATTATGTTTTCTTTGTTATGATTTTAACAAACACATCTGCTTTTTTATTCGGTTTGCTGGTGACCAGCGGTATGAAAGGACAGAATTTTTACAGGGCGGGGTATTTTACACCGAATCTGATCGGAGGCGTAATTTTAGGATATAT
>JAQSYE010000271.1 GCA_029256305.1 Lacrimispora sp.
AACAAGATAATTCTGGAAGAGATTTACCGTTTTGACAACGGTATGAAGCAGGAGAATGGACATTTATCCTGGGATGTGGAGTCCTTATTTGCAGAAATAAAAGAGGGACTGAAACAGTGTAAAAAACTTGGGAAAATACCTGTCAGCATGGGAATTGACACCTGGGCAGTTGATTTTGTTCTTCTTGATGAGGCGAATAAAATTCTTGGAAGGGCAGCAGGATACCGGGATGACAGAACTTCAGGAATGGATGAGAAGGTATATGAAATTATTTCCCAGAATGATCTATATAAGAGAACCGGAATTCAAAAACAGATCTTCAATACGATTTATCAGTTGATGGCTGTTAAGGAGAAAGAACCGGAGATACTTAAGAGAGCCGAATCTCTTCTTATGATTCCTGATTACTTTCACTTTCTTCTGACAGGAGAAAAAAAGCAGGAGTATACCAATGCTACCACTACTCAGCTGGTCAGCCCTGTAACGGAGGACTGGGATTACGAACTGATTCGAATGCTTTCCTACCCTGAAAAGTTGTTTGCTCCCCTGGACATGCCTGGAACAAAGGTGGGGCAGTTCACCGAGGAAATAATTAAAGAGGTGGGATTTTCCTGCACCGTGGTATTACCGGCCACTCATGATACCGGTTCTGCTGTGATGGCTGTTCCCAAAGTTCCAGGAAAAGAAAACCAACAGGAAGACATTCTTTACATCAGCTCAGGAACATGGTCTCTTATGGGAACCGAACTTCCGGCTGCGGACTGTTCTCTTAAAAGCATGGAAGCCAATTTTACCAACGAAGGCGGGTACGATTCCCGTTATCGGTATTTAAAGAATATTATGGGGCTCTGGATGATACAGTCGGTGAAAAAAGAGCTGGCTAATAGGGGGGAGATCTATTCCTTTGCAGAGCTATGTGAGCTTGCATCTAAGGAGACAATCCCTTCTCTGGTTGATTGTAACGATAATTGTTTTCTGGCACCCGAGAGTATGATAAAAGCGGTTGCCAAGTTCTGCCAAAGCAAAAACCAGCCTGTACCGGAACGCGCTGGAGAGATCGCTGCAGTGATTTATAACAGTCTCGCAGCATGCTATAAAGGAACGGCAGAGGAGCTTCAGTCCATTACAGGAAAAACATATTCCAGTCTTCACGTAGTAGGAGGCGGTTCCAACGCAGCTTACTTAAATGAATTGACGGCAAAACAGACCGGCAAGACCGTTTATGCCGGACCAGGAGAAGCCACCGCGATTGGTAATCTGCTGGCTCAGATGATCTGTTACGGGGAATTTGAAGATTTAAAAACAGCAAGGGAATGCGTGTATCAGTCATTTGCTGTAAAAGAATATAAGCCGTTTTAAGTGGCTATGGGAGGGAGATAATAAATATGATCAGAAAATCATTTAAAATGTATTTGAATGAAGGAATGGCGGAGGAATACGAAAAACGCCACAATCTGCTTTGGCCGGAGATGAAAGAGATGATTCATGAATGCGGCGGTCATAATTATTCCATATTTTTGGATGAAGAAACCAATGTGCTTTATGGATATATTGAAATAGAAGAGGAAGAAAAATGGGCCCAATCCGCAGATACACCCATTAACCGCAAATGGTGGGACTATATGGCGGATATTATGAAAACAAATTCAGACAACAGTCCTGTTTCAGATGGGTTAAAACCGGTATTTCATTTAGACTGAGAAAAGAGAAAGGAAATAAAAAACATGACAATCAAAGAAAGATATGAAGCGGCAAAGGAAAGCTATAAAGCAGTAGGCGTTGATACAGATCAGGCACTTCTTGCATTGAAACAGATTCCTGTTTCAATGCATTGCTGGCAGGGAGATGACGTAACCGGATTTGATGGAGCTGGCGCATTATCCGGCGGAATCCAGACCACTGGAAATTATCCCGGACGCGCCCGTAATCCCAAAGAACTGATGGCAGATATGGACAAGGCACTGAGTCTGATTCCTGGAAAACATAGAATCAATCTTCATGCAAGCTACGGGATCTTTGAAGAGGGAGAATGGGCTGACCGTGATGAACTGGAGCCGAAGCATTTTGCAAAATGGGTAGAATTTGCTAAGGAAAGAGGAGTCGGCATTGATTTTAATCCCACCTTATTTTCTCATTCAAAGGCAGAGCATGCAACTTTATCCAGCGAAGATCCTGAAATAAGGGCATTCTGGATCCGCCATGTACAGGCCTGCATCCGCATTTCTGAGTATTTTGCGCAGGAGTTAGATACTCCCTGTACCATGAATATCTGGATTCCAGACGGATTTAAGGACATTCCCGCTGACCGCACTTCACCAAGAGCAAGGTTAAAAGATTCCCTTGACCAGATTCTTTCCATGGATTACGATAAGTCAAAGGTATACGTTGCAGTGGAATCAAAGGTATTTGGCATTGGAATGGAAAGCTGTACCGTAGGCTCTCATGAATTTTATATGAACTATGCGTCAAAGAATGATATTCTCTGCCTGTTAGACAGCGGACACTATCATCCAACCGAAGTGGTTTCCGATAAGATTTCTTCCATGCTTTTGTTCTTTGATAAAGTAGCACTTCATGTAACAAGACCGGTCCGCTGGGACAGTGACCATGTGGTACTGTTTGACGATGAGACGAAAGAGATCGCGAAAGAGGTTGTGCGTGGCGGAGCAGATCGCGTCCTTTTGGCTCTGGACTTTTTTGATGCCAGCATCAACCGTCTAAGTGCATGGGTAGTAGGAATGAGAAATATGCAGAAAGCGCTTTTAAATGCCCTTCTGCTTCCAAATGAGAAGCTATCCGCTTTACAGGAATCCCGTAATTTTACAGAGCTTATGATGCTTCAGGAAGAGTTAAAACTCTATCCAATCGGTGATGTATGGAATTATTTCTGTGAATTAAACGGAGTACCTGTAAAAGAAGACTGGTTTTGCCAGATTACCGCATATGAAAAAGAAGTGCTGGCAAACCGTAAATAGAGGAGAAGAAATATGAAGATATTAGATGCAGAATTTGTAAAAGGCTTTATCCGTATGTGTAACGATGGTTTTGGGCAGAATTGGCATGAAAGAAACGGGGGCAATTTAAGCTATCGGATTAAGGCAGAAGAAGTGGAGTCTGTAAAAGAAGAATTAGTTAAAAATGCTCCATGGCAGCCCATCGGGACAACGGTTAAGGATCTGGCAGGAGAGTATTTTATGGTGACAGGAAGCGGGAAATATTTCCGCAATGTCATTCTTGATCCAGCGGCTAATACCTGTATTATAGAAATCGATGAATCCGGCGAAAATTACAGGATCTGTTGGGGTCTTGTAAACGGAGGACGCCCCACAAGTGAGCTGCCTTCCCACTTAATGAATCATGAAGTGAAGAAGATTGCCACCAACGGACTCCATCGTGTGATTTACCACGCTCATCCGGCCAATGTAATTGCATTAACCTTTGTGCTGCCTTTGGAAGATCGTGTATTTACAAGAGAATTATGGGAGATGGCTACAGAATGCCCCGTTGTTTTCCCAGGGGGTGTGGGCGTCGTTGGCTGGATGGTACCTGGTGGACGTGATATTGCAGTTGCTACCAGTGAGCTGATGAAGAAATATGACGTGGCAGTCTGGGCCCATCATGGTCTCTTCGCTTCCGGTGAAGACTTTGACTTAACCTTCGGATTAATGCATACGGTTGAAAAATCTGCAGAGATTCTGGTAAAGGTTTTATCCATACGTCCGGATAAACTGCAGACAATTACACCGGATAACTTTAGAGATCTTGCACGTGATTTTAAAGTTACGCTGCCGGCTGAGTTTCTGTATGAGAAATAAAGAATGTGTACAAAATAGAACAACCGATTGTTAACCTAAAACAATATTGTGGTTGACAATTTAAAAATCCCTTTGTATAATGATGAAAAATGACATCATTCTACAGGGGGATTTTTCATGAAAAATTTAAAAACAAAAGAAATTACGTTATGTGCTTTGTTTGCGTCGCTGACTGCAATACTGTCTCAAATTACCATACCCATCGGTCCGGTTCCAATTAATATGGCTCATCTTTCCGTCTTTCTTGCGGCCGGCTTACTGGGATCAAGACTGGGGGCATTAAGTCAGCTTACCTTTGTTTTAATGGGAGCCGCAGGGCTTCCGGTTTTTTCCGGATTTAACGGCGGGCTGACCAGGATAGCAGGGCCTACGGGAGGATATATCATCAGTTATGTTGTATCGGCCTACGTGATCGGATGGATTCTGGAACGATTTGGAAAACGCACGGTGAAAGCGCTGGCGATATCTATTCTG
>JAQSYE010000045.1 GCA_029256305.1 Lacrimispora sp.
TGCGCCATCAAAATACAGGGCATAGTTGGTGGAATTGCTCATATCCTCGGACCACTGAGGCAGGATCATACTTCCCACACCCAGATCATCATAGATTTTTCCTGCCTGTTCCAAATACTCCTCTATGGTGGAAGCACGGCTGATCCTATCCATGTAGACAGCTAGTCCGCCAAATCCGGCAGCCCGTCTTCCTTCCATATCCATTCCAGTCAGATAAAGATCGGCAATTTTTTGTTCCAGTGACCCTTCTGCTGCATTTTTTTTGTTATGAACAGACTCACGAAGCACTTCATTTAAAGTTTCATATGCCTCCCGATCCAGTTTGTAAAACTGGCTCCAGCCACCTGCATCGCCTGGAATCTTAATTTCACTTAGCATCTGCCCATTTACAGAATCATAATAATCATCTTCCATGCGCACATGGTTTGCTTCCCCTCCAGAGGCTTTTCCCGTTCCACTGGCAGGTCTTGCCTCTGTCTGCTCTTCTTCCGGCTTAGGATTTAACTTACTTTTGCAACCGGTAAGCAACAGAGTCAGAGCTGTCATCATCACCAGTATTCTGAAAAAAACTTTTTTCATGGAATCATCCTCCCTTTGCCATATATAAATTTTTGTACGAAAAAAGGAAGCGGATTTCTCCACTTCCCATCTGCTCGTTCTTTATTATGCTTAAACTTCGTCAGAATATACAGGTGCATCTTCTGCAGCTGCTTCGTCCTGACCCTGAAGTGCTTTGATGCTTAAGCTGATCTTCTAACTACCTTTGCTTCGATTTCCTGACCAATTGCCAGAACATCTGCAGGTTTTTCAACGTGCTCTCTGGAAATCTGGGAAACATGAAGCAGAGCATCTACGCCTGGCTCCAACTCAACAAATGCGCCGAAATCAGTCATACGTGCTACTTTACCGCATACTACATTGCCAACTGCATACTTATCAGATGCATCTTTCCATGGATTTGTCTCCGGGAATTTTAAGCTGAGGGCAATTTTGTCGCCGTTGATATCTTTGATTAAAACTTTTACTTTCTCACCAGCTTTGAACGCTTTTTTCGGGCTTTCTACTCTGCCCCAGCTCATCTCTGATATATGAAGTAAACCATCGGCTCCGCCAAGGTCAATAAATGCACCGAAATCGGTTACGTTCTTGATTGTACCTTCAACAACATCGCCTGAATGGATCCTATTAAATAATTCTTTCTGAAGCTCGGCTCTCTTAGCAACCATAATCTGCTTTCTGTCACCGATAATTCTTCTTCTCTTAGGATTGAATTCTGTAATAATGAATTCAATTGCCTTGTCTGCATACTTGGTTAAATCCTTCTCATAAGTATCGGATACCAGGCTTGCAGGAATGAAGACTCTTGCGCCATCTACAACCACACTTAAACCACCGTCAAGTACCTGTGCAACTTTTGCGGTAAGTACTTCGTGGTTCTCAAATGCTTCTTCTAATTTCTTGTTGCCTCTGTCTGCTGCTAATCGCTTATAGGATAAAGCAACCTGACCTTCACCATCGTTAACCTTAGTGACTTTAGCTTCCATCTCTTCGCCAACCTGTACAACGGTTGTAAGATTTAAATTCTGGTCATCCGTGTACTCGCTACGCGGGATGATGCCGTCAGACTTGTACCCTATATTCAAGACGATTTCATCTTCTTTTACGTCGATGACTTTACCAGTGACGATCTCTCCTGTACGTATGGTTTTCAATGATTCCTCTAACATTTGTTCAAAACTTAACTCTGACATTAGTATGAACCTCCTCGATAATATGATTCGGGGTTGAAGCCCCGGCTGTAATACCTACGCTGCGCACAGAATTTACACAATCAGGATCTAAATCACCTAGTGTCTGGATATAGTAAGTATTCTTACATTCCCTTCGGCATATCTCGTACAGCTTCTGGGTATTGGAACTGCTTTTTCCGCCAATGACTATCATGGCATCCACTTCTGAAGCTATCCGCTTTGCTTCCACCTGTCTTTCCTGTGTTGCATTGCAAATCGTATTTAAAACAAGTATATCATACCGCGTTTCAGAAATTTTTTCAACTAAATCTTCTCCCTCTGTGAGCGGCAAAGTTTCCACTTGCTCGGGTGTTTCCACCACTAGAGTATTGTCATTTCCCCAGCCTTTAATACCTTCCACTTCCGGGTGTGAATCATTACCAATTATGATCAGACGTCTGCCCTCTTTATTCTGTTCCTGGACAATTTTGTGAATCTTCCTTACATAAGGACAGGTTGCATCAATGATTTCAATTCCGTTTCCTTCCATGATCTCATAAATGCGCTTTCCGGCTCCATGGGACCGGATCACCACAACGGCGTCTTGAATCTTCTTCAGTTCTTCTTCATTCTCAATTACTTTAACGCCTTTTTCCTCTAAATCTTTTACAACCTCTTCATTGTGGATGATGGGACCATACGTATAAATTGGCTTGTCGTTCCGTTTCAGCTGTTCATATACCTGATCAACGGCACGCTTCACTCCGAAGCAGAATCCAGCGGATTTTGCTACTACTACTTCCATATACTAGCTCCTCTCTTCCAGTTTTCTTTCCTCAAACAGCATTAAAATCCGGTCTATTACCTCCCCGGCATTCATTTCTGAAGAATCTAAAAGTACCGCATCCTCTGCCTGCATTAAAGGAGAATGCTCCCGGTTCATATCCTGGTGATCCCGCTGGATAATATCCTTTTCGATCTCTTCCAAGCTGCAGTCTTGTCCTTTTTCCTTCAGCTCTAAATACCTTCTCTTCGCCCGGACCCGGGTGCTGGCAGTTAAATAAATCTTAAGATCGGCATTAGGCAGAACACAGGTGCCGATATCTCTGCCATCCATGATTACATTCTCCCTTGCCGCCAACCCTTTCTGCAGCTCTACCAGTTTTTCTCTCACAGACAAATGTACCGACGTTGCAGAAGCCATCGCCCCAACTTCTTCAGAACGGATCAGTCCTGATACATTCTCTCCGTTTAAAATCACCTGCTGCACGCCGTTTTCATATGCCAGGGTCACGGCGGCGGTCTTCACAGCGTCAGATATGGCTGGCTCATCCTGTGCAGATATGCCACTTCTAAAAAAATGCAGCCCCATGGCACGGTACATGGCACCTGTATCCACGTATACAAAATTAAGTTTATTTGCAACAGCCCGGGCAATTGTGCTTTTTCCTGCTCCCGCCGGCCCATCGATTGCTATATTATAAACCTTATTCATCTTTCGTCCTTCTCCTCTCCTGCCGCATTACCTGCTGCCCAGCCTGTGGACCATGCAATCTGAAGATTAAAGCCTCCTGTAACCGCATCGAGATCCAGCACCTCTCCTGCAAAATACAGGCCGTTTACAAGTTTGGATTCCAGAGTGGTAGGATTTACTTCCTTGACGGAAATACCTCCCTGGGTAATAATTGCCTCATTGTATCCTCTCAGCGCAGTAAGGGTCATGGTAAATGCCTTGGTTACGCGAATCAGAGACTGCCGTTCCTCTCTTGTAATCTCATTGACCTTCTTATCCGGAGAAATCTTGCTTGCATCAATGATGACAGGAATCATCTTGGCGGGATATAAGTTACCCAAAGCGTTTTTGAACTGCTTGTTCATGGATTCCTCAAAATCTCTTAAAATCCTTGCATCCAGCTGTTCATCCGTCAGCGCAGGCTTTAAATCAATGGAAAGAGTAAGAGGACCTTTCTTCAGTTCCTTTGCCGCGTAGCTGCTGGCACTTAAAAGAACAGGGCCGCTGACTCCGTAGTGTGTAAAGAGCATCTCACCGAATTCTCGGTATATAACCTTGCTGCCTTTCATAACCGTCGCTTCTACGTTTCGCAGGGAGAGGCCCTGAAGTTCCTTAATCCTTGGTTCTTCCACAACAAAAGGAACCAGTGCCGGAGATAGAGAAATCATGGTGTGACCTGCTTCTTTTGCCAGTTCGTAGCCATCGCCCGTGGAACCGGTGGTCTGATAGGAATAGCCACCGCAGGCAATAATAACAGAGTCTCCATAATAAGACTGATTACCGGAACTGTCACTGACAACAATTCCTTTTACAGCTCCACTGTCAACAATCAGTTTTTCCGCCTTTTTCCGGTAATGAATCGCAACTCCAAGCTCCAAAAGTCTGCCATTTAATGCCTTAATCACATCAGAAGCCCGATCCGATACAGGAAACACCCGATTTCCCCGTTCCGTCTTTAACTGACAGCCAAGGTTTTCTAAAAGCTCCATCATATCGAAATTGGTAAAACCGTAAAAGCTGCTGTAAAGGAATTTTGAATTGGTGACAACGTTCCCAAACAGTTCTTCCGTATCACAGGCATTGGTCACATTGCACCGACCTTTTCCCGTAATATATACTTTTTTCCCAAGCTTCTCATTTTTCTCAAAAATGTGGACGGTACTGCCCTTCATGGCTGCTGCTATTCCAGCCAGCATCCCTGCAGCGCCCCCGCCCACGATTAAAACCGTATTCATGCCCTTTCCTCCTGCCTTTGTTCACTTCCTCCTACTTTACACGATAAAAGAGGAAAACACAAGTGGTCAGGGACGATTATTCACTTCTTTTATCTTCTCTTCCAGCGCTTCCACCACAGTTTTTAAGATCTTGACTCTCGCATAATACTTGCAATTTCCTTCCACTACCACCCATGGAGCATAGGTTGTGGAGGTACGGACCAGCATCTCATTGACGGCTGATTCATACAGATCCCATTTTTCCCTGTTTCTCCAGTCTTCTTCCGTAATTTTCCACTGCTTAAGCGGATCATCCTGGCGTTCTTTGAAGCGCTTTTCCTGCTCGTCTTTATCAATCTGAAGCCAGAATTTAACGATAACGGCTCCTGCGTTTGCCAGGTGGCTTTCCATCTCGTTGATTTCCTGATATGCCTGTCTCCACTGGCTCTCTCTGCAAAAGCCCTCCACTCGTTCAACAAGTACTCTTCCGTACCAGGTTCGGTCAAATATGGCTATATGCCCTGCTTTCGGTACATGATTCCAGAAACGCCAGAGGTAGTGATGAACCCGCTCGATATCATTAGGAGCAGCTGTGGGGTATACCTTATAGCCTCTTGGATCCAGATGGCTGGTAAGCCGTCTGATGGCTCCACCTTTTCCCGCCGCGTCCCAGCCTTCAAATCCCAGTACAACCGGAATCCGCATCCGATAAATCTGGCTGTGGAGAAATTCCAGCTTCTTCTGAAGTCGGTCGATTTCCTTTTTGTATTCTTCCTTTGAAATGGACTTTGTTAAATCTACACCGGAAAGAACCCCTGCCTTAAAGCTTTCTGAACGAACGGGCACTTCCTTCTCCTTGGCCGCTCCGTTTGAGTTCTTCTTATTTAAGGCATCCTGAAGACAGTCTGCCACACAGGACATGATCTTAGCCGCAGCATACTCTTTTTCGTTTGCCTCAATAATGGTCCATGGGGCATAATCCATATCCGTATTCTGAAGCATTTCTTCGCAAATCCGCAAGAACCGGTCATATTCCGTGTTTCTCTTCCAATCGTCCTTTGTTACTCTCCAGCTGGTTTCCTTTGAGCTTTCCAGTTTTTTAAACCGCTTCTTCTGCTCTTCTCTGGAAATATAGAGAAAAAGCTTGATGATTACCATTCCATC
Source organism: Lacrimispora sp. (assembly GCA_029256305.1). Lineage (GTDB taxonomy): Bacteria > Bacillota > Clostridia > Lachnospirales > Lachnospiraceae > Lacrimispora. The sequence continues at coordinate 5,622 of JAQSYE010000045.1, forward strand.
ATCGGTAAGCTGCCGTTCAAAGGACTGTATATCATGAAAGGCTCCGGATAAGTCTTCCTCCGGGATCTTTCCTGCAAAATGCTCCATGGTTACCTGGCGATACCAGCTTCTGTCAAAGACAGCGATTCTTCCCTGGGCTGGCAGCTTTGTAAAAAAACGCCAAAGGAAGGGACGCATACGCTCTTCGTCCGTCGATTTATCATTGGCATAGACATCAAAGCCTCTGGGATCAAGGGCCTGAATCAGGTGATTGATCTGAGTACCTTTTCCTGAAGCGCCCATTCCCTCAAATACGATCATAACCGGAATCCCGGCTTCCTTTAACTGGCGCTGTAGCATCCCCAGCTTTTCGCTTTGTTCTTTCTCTGTCTTTTTGTAAGTTTCCTTATCAATCTTCTTTGATAAATCAATTTTCTCCAGCATAAACAGTCCCTCCTTACTGGTTTCCGTTAAGCCTGTATCTTTTCAAACACCTTTGCAACCTCTGGCATGACCTGGCTGATTTTAATCATCTGCGGACATTCCTTTTCACATCTGTGGCAGGTTTTGCAGCTGTCTGCTTTTATTGCAAGTCTCTCATATCCTGCTTTGGCCTCGTCCTCTTTGTGGGCTGCCGTCATATTATAATAGGAAAATATCTCCGGAATCTCCAGACCAAAGGGGCATGGAACGCAGTAACGGCAGCCGGTACATCCAACCAGCGCCATGGAGTCAAAAATTTCCTTCGCCTTCTGGTACATGGCATGTTCTTCTTCCGACACCATTCCAATAGAACTTCTGTCTGCATACAAAAGATTATCTTCCAGCTGTTGTTCTTCGCTCATTCCGCTTAAAAGCAGGCTGACTTCCGGCTGATCCCATAAAAAGTCAAGGGCATATTCCACACTGGTTTTTTCTTCGCCTAATGCTTCTTTAACATGAGGTGCGGGATTGGCAAGTCTTCCGCCTAAAAGCGGCTCCATGATGACGACTGCAAGCCCTTTGCCAGCAGCCTCCTTCAGTCCTTTTAAACCTGCCTGATGTGTCAAATCCACATAGTTATACTGAATCTGGCAGAAATCCCAGCCATTATAATAATCTAGGATATCCTGAAATACGTCATATGAATCATGGAAGGAAAAACCAATATACTTAATTTTTCCATCTGCTCTTGCTTTTTCCATCTTCTCCACAAGTTTAAGCTTTTTTATCTTCTCTTCAAACCGATCTCTGCTTAATGCATGAAGCAGATAAAAATCCACATGATCCGTCTTTAATTTTCTTAACTGCTCATCTAAAACTTCTTCAAAATCTTCTTCTTTTTCAAGCTTCCATACAGGACATTTCGTCGCCAGATAGGTCTTCTCCCGGTATCCATCCTGCAACGCTTCTCCTACTATCCTCTCGCTTTCACCCTCATGATAGGGATAAGCAGTGTCAACATAGTTAACTCCCTCATCAATGGCATGACGGATCATGGCAATCGCCCGCTTCTCATCTACCTGATTTTCTCCCGAAAGAGGAAGCCGCATGGCTCCGAACCCGAGTGCTGAAACTTTAATTCCTGTCTTTCCAAAATCACGATATTGCATATTTTTCCTCCGCATGATAAGATTCGCTATTGAACTAAAAGCTGCTTTACTCATTATTGTATCACATTTGTTTCCTGTCCAATAGTTTTTTTTGTAAAATCCACGCAAAAAAAGACAGACTTTGCGTCATGCAAATGCCTGTCTTTCTGCCATGAATATTAATTCTGCTCCCTAAACTTCGGTTGTTATAAAAATATCATAAATTGCTTTAATTGCTTCTTCAAAATCACTATTTCTCACGCCGATAATAATATTTAACTCGCTGGAGCCCTGATCAATCATTTTAACATTGACTCTGGAATGGGCGAGCGCAGAGAAAATCCTTCCGGCAGTCCCTCTGGTTGCCTTCATTCCTCTGCCAACAACGGCCACCAATGCCAGATCGGATTCCATCTCCACAAAATCAGGCTCTACTGCTCTGTGGATTCCGGCAATGACGGACTGCTCATATTCCTCAAACTCCGACTGATGTACAAAAACCGTCATGGTATCAATTCCGGAGGGCATATGCTCAAAGGAGATTCCGTATTTTTCAAAAACCTCCAGCACCTTTCTCCCAAAGCCGACTTCTGCATTCATCATGGCCTTTTCAATATTAATAGAACAAAAGCCTTTCTTTCCTGCAACTCCGGTAATGGTATAGCGAGGCTGTCTGCAAGTGCTTTCCACGATTAAGGTTCCCTTGTCCTCCGGCTTATTGGTGTTTCGGATATTAATGGGAATGCCCTCTTTTCTCACAGGGAAAATAGCATCTTCATGAAGTACGCTGGCACCCATATAAGCCAGCTCTCTTAATTCTCTGTATGTAATGGTTTCAATTACTTCCGGATCCTTAATAATTCTCGGGTCTGCCACCAGAACACCAGATACATCCGTCCAGTTTTCATACATATCTGCATGGATTGCTTTTGCCACGATAGAACCTGTCACATCGGAGCCGCCTCTTGAAAAAGTCTTGATGGTGCCATCTTTCTTTGAGCCGTAGAAACCCGGGATAACGGCAGTCTCAGCCCTGCTTAAACGCTCTGAAAGCACCTGATCCGTAAGCTCTGTCTCGAAATTACCATCTTCATCAAAAAAGATCACCTCTGCGGCATCAATAAATTCAAATCCCAAATACTTTGCCATGATCAGACTGTTTAAATATTCACCTCTGGAAGCCGCGTAATCCCGGCCTGCCTTTTCTAAGAAATTCTTTTCAATGGTATCAAATTCCTCATCAAGGCTCATGTTCAGTGAAAGTCCGCTGATGATATCCATGTAGCGCTCTTTGATTTTTTCCAGAATATTTTTGTAGCTTTTTCCCGCTTCCGCTGCATCGTAACACTGATACAGCAGATCTGTTACCTTGTCATCCTTATCGTTACGCTTTCCCGGCGCGGATGGTACTACAAATCTTCTGCTCTTGTCTGCGCGAATGATATTACCAACCTTTTCAAACTGCCTGGCGCTGGCTAAAGAGCTTCCTCCGAATTTCACAACTTTTTTCATGGCGTCTTTCTCCTCTGATACAGGTTAATATCTATATATTTAACGGAAATAATATCTTAATTGTCACCCGCTGTCAAGTGGTTTTCTTTAATTATGTATAATTTTCCATTATCATGCATAAATTATCTTTTACAGGAACATATTTAAAATCTTTTCATTGGCCAGGCTGTTTCGTTTATCCGACTCTTCAATCCGCCTGTTTCCTCCGCTGATGCTATTATATTCCCCGCAGATATCGACTGCCAGTACCGGTTCTTTCCTGCAGATTATTACCCACGCCTGGTAAAGCTGTGCCAGTGTCATACTTCCCTGATCCCAGTCGGTAATCAGTTCACTGGAAGAAAATACATCTTTATCAACGGATAAATACACAGGGTCCTGCAACTGCCCGGCAAAGTCAGACATCCAGTCTTTTCCTGATAATTCCGATTCCGTATAGATCTTCACTCTGTCTTTAAAATCTTCCCTGACTGCATAAGCCAGCTCATCAGACACGCCAATTAAAATAACCCTTTTTAAAAACTTCTGCTCTCCCAGTATCTGGCGGATCCAGTTTCCACAGGAAAGGATCCCTTCAAACCTGGAAGCCATAAGGTCTGCATGATGGTCAAATACAACCAGATCATATGGTTCTTTATAATCTTTTTGCAAAACATAACTGACATAATGAAAATTTCCGCAGTCCAGAAACCGAAAGCTGCCACCTGCCTTTTTGGCCCGCCGCTCAATCTCAGTTAAAGAATCGCCGTCGCAAAAACCATGGACTCCGGTTAAATCGGTACAGTCAACCCAGCCATAAGGAATTTTTCTGTAAAAATCCTGCCTTTTGTAGACATCCGTGAAATTAAATATGGTGACCGGTCTTATTTTCCTTTCAAAGCTTCCACCTCCTTATTTACTTGTTCCTCGCAGGAGCGCATGGCCAGTATGGTTTTCTCAAGCAGCTCCTCTAACGTCCAGCCCAGATTTTCTGCACCAGTGTCAATGATGTCCCTGGAACAGCCTGCTGCAAATTTCTTGTCCTTGTACTTTTTCTTTAAGCTGGATACTTCCATATCCATCACACTTTTGGAAGGACGCATTCTGGCCGCCGCACCGATTAAACCAGTCAGCTCATCTGAGGCAAACAGGACCTTTTCCATCTCATGCTCCGGTTTTACCTCCGAGCAGATTCCATATCCATGACTGCACACAGCGTGAATCAGTTCCTCCTCTGCACCGATTTCTTTTAAAAGTTCCGGCGCTTTTGTACAATGCTCCTCTGGAAACTGCTCAAAATCCACATCGTGGAGTAGTCCTGCCAGTCCCCAGAAATCTTCATCTGACCCGTAGCCAAGTTCCTTTGCATACCAGCGCATCACACCTTCCACTGTCAGCGCGTGAAGCAGATGAAATGGCTCCTGATTATATTTTATGAGTAAGTTAAGTGCCTGTTGTCTGGTTATCTCTGTTTTCATACTGATATTCTCCTTACTGTACGTGATTAATTGTCCGCTTCGTTTATAAGAGAACAAATTTTGCTCTCTCCAATCACTTCAATCCCGTTCTCTTCCAGCAAAGCTGCGGTTATCCCGCTCCCTGGTATCTTCTTTCCGGTAAATGTCCCGTCATAGATCATTCCGTGACCGCAGGATGGACTGCGTTCTTTTAAAATGGCCTTTTTGCAACCAAAAGTTTCAGCAAGCCTTAAGGTTTCTTCTGCACCTTTTATAAAAAAGGCAGTTACATCCCGACCCGACTGGTTGATGACAGTTTTCTCACCTCTCCGCTCAGACGCAAGTCTCGGTGTTTCCATTCCTCCCAACTGTTCCGGGCAGACAGGAACCAGATGATACCCATCAAGCAGTGCCAGGACATCTTCATTTCTTCCATTATTACCGTCATAGCGACAGTTTGCACCTAAAAGACAGGCACTCACCAGAATTGTTTCTTTTTGATCCTTCATTCCTTTCGCCTCCTTCCATAAGTCCTACTGTAACAAAAAATGAAAAGGGGTTCAATCCCTTTTTCAGATTAACCCCTTAAGCATAACTCTATTTTCTTTTTTCTACAATCGCATCGATGATTCCGTACTCCCTCGCCTCTGGCGCTGACATAAAATGATCTCTGTCTGTATCCCGTTCAATCTCTTCTTCGGGATGACCAGTGTTCTCCCCCAGTATCCGGTTTAACCGTTTTTTATCTTTTTGAAGTTTTTCTGAAAAAATAAATATATCAGCTGCCTTACCGCCGATTCCTCCGGATATACCAGGCTGATGGATCATAATCTCCGCATTGGGAAGCGCAAACCGCTTGCCCTTCGTACCTCCCGCCAAAAGGAATGCCCCAAAGCTGGCCGCCAGCCCCAGGCAGATAGTGGAAACATCGCATTGAATGAATCTCATAGTATCGTAAATCGCCAATCCGGCGGTAATCGAGCCTCCGGGACTGTTAATGTAAAAGGAAATATCTTTTCCCGGGTCCTGAGATTCCAGAAATAAAAGCTGTGCGATAATCAGCTTTGCAGAATCATCGTTTACCTCCTCCCCGAGAAAAATAATACGATCCTTTAACAGTCGGGAAAACAGATCATAGCTTCGTTCCCCTGATCCAGTCTGCTCCACAACATAAGGGACCATATTCATGCTGCACACCTCCCTGATATAGAGTGATTTACAATCACCTCTTTTCGCCTTATCTCTCTGTTAATTCTTGCTTTTCTGTATGTCATAGGCGTACAGCCATATACTTTTTTAAATTCCAGTGTAAATGCCTGCTGGGATTGATACAATGCAACCTGGGCAATCCTTGAGATTGAATCTTCTTCCATAATAAGCTTTCTAGCCGCCTCACTGAGCCTGCGTTCCTTGACATATCGGTGTATGGTGCAGCCCGTTACTTCTGAAAACATTCGGTTGAGATGAAATCTAGAGTAACCGGCATGTCGGGCTATCTCCTCCACATTCAGTCTTTCCGGTGCAGATAAATTCACTTCAACATAATCAATGATCTTACTGACTAATTTTTTCTTTTCATCCATGTTTTTCTACCTCCGTAATTTGACTTTATTATAGCAGGTTACATTTTTCCTGTCTTAATAAAAAGTGCGCTTTCAAAAAAGCCCTTAATTCCTACTATTTTTATAGAAAAAGGTCATGACATTTTGTTAAAAATATAGTATACTTTATACAAGATACTAGAACAAGCAATAGAAAGGAAGGCTGCAACATGTACTGCATCAAAAAAATAAATGAAGATCTGTTCTGGGTTGGAGGAAGTGATCGCCGCCTGGCCCTGTTTGAAAACGCATATCCCATTCCTAAGGGGATTTCCTATAATTCCTACGTTCTGCTGGATGAAAAAACCGTACTGTTTGACACGGTTGACAGAGCCATTACCGGACAGTTTTTAGAGAATGTGGAAGCAGTTCTTGGAGGACGGGATCTGGATTATATTTTCGTCAATCATATGGAACCGGATCACTGCGCTACCTTAGGTGATATGGTAAGAAGATATCCCAATGTCAAGGTGGTGTGCAATGCAAAAACTGTCCCCATCATCAATCAGTTTTATGAATTCGGAGTCGATGACAGAGCAATTATTATAAAGGAAGGTGAGACACTCTCTACCGGAAAACACATTTTCACCTTCTACATGGCTCCCATGGTGCATTGGCCGGAAGTGATGGTCACCTATGATACCACAGATAAGATTTTGTTTTCTGCAGATGCATTCGGCACCTTTGGTGCTATGAACGGGAATATATTTGCTGACGAGTTAAATTTTGAACGTGAATGGCTTGATGATTCCAGAAGATATTATTCCAACATTGTGGGCAAGTACGGTATTAACACACAGGCACTATTAAAGAAAGTATCAGACTTAGACATACAGCTCCTCTGCCCCCTTCACGGACCGGTATGGCGTTCCAATATCTGCTGGTACATGGACAAGTACTGTACCTGGAGCAGTTATAAACCGGAAGAGCAGTCTGTCATGATCGCTTACGGCTCCATTTACGGCAATACAGAGAATGCTGCTAACATTCTTGCATGCCGCCTTGCAGAACGCGGGATCCGCAATATTGTGATGTATGACGTTTCCGTAACCCATCCATCCTATATTATCTCAGAGGCATTCCGCTGCAGCCATCTGGTATTTGCATCCGCAACCTACAATGCAGGCATCTTCAGCAACATGGAACATCTGCTTATGGATATGAAGGCCCATAACGTGCAGAATCGTACCGTTGCACTGATTGAAAATGGTACCTGGGGTGTTATGGCAGGCAAAAAGATGACCGAAATTATCTCTGAAATGAAGAACATGACCATTCTGGACCAGACCATTACCGTGAAGTCTTCCCTGAAAGAGGATCAGCTGTCAGAGATCGCAGCTTTAGCGAATACCATCGCAGATTCCATGTCCAAATAATAGAATAATCCCCCGGAAGAAGCGTCAGACAATTGTCCGTTTCCCCGGGGGTATTTTTATCTGTCTGTCTCTTAAAATCCCTTTATTACAATTCCTTCCTCCATAAGACCTTCCCGGATCTTTTTCACAAATTCCAGTGCTTTAGCCCCATCTCCATGAACGCACACAGAATCCGCCTGAATGGTGATATCCCGTCCATCCACTGCCTCTACCTTCCGCTCCCGGACCATGCGGACCACCCGTTTTAAAGCCTGGTCTTCCTCTTTGATCAGCGCACCCTTTTGATTCCTGGGAACAAGAGTGCCGTCACTTTGGTATCCCCTGTCTGCAAATACCTCGCTTGCGCAGAATACTCCGGTCGCCTTAGCAGCACGGATCATCTCACTGCCGCTTAATGCCAGGAGTACCAGACTTTCATCTACCTCCTTCAGTGCCAGACAGACCGCTTTCGCCAGCTGATAATCCTCTGCTGCCATATTATAAAGGGCGCCATGAGGCTTTACGTGCCAGAGCCTCACCCCTGCGCCTGTGCAAAATGCCTTTAACGCTCCAACCTGGTATTTCACAGAGGCCTTTACTTCTTCCGGAGACAGAGACATATTCCTTCTTCCAAATCCGACCAGATCCGGAAATCCCGGATGCGCGCCGATTCTTACTCCATGCTCCTTGCAAAGTGCCACAGTCCGTTCCATCACCATGGGATCCCCTGCATGGAATCCACAGGCAATATTTGCAGAAGTAACGTATGGAATCACTTCCTCATCCATTCCAATCTTATATACTCCGTAACTTTCCCCCAAATCACAGTTCAAATCAATGACCGCCATAATCACCGCTTCCTTTCTCTAAAACCATTTTAGTATTTCAGCTGCGCATTCTTAACATCTGTAATAAACATATGGCCCGGAGCATGGGTAATCACAAAGGGCGGGCGGCTGTTCATCACCACTGCCTGAGGCGTGACTCCGCATGGCCAGAACACCGGGACTTCCCCTTCCTTAATGGTCACCCGGTCTCCGAAATCCGGGTTCTCAACATCCCCGATCCCGATTGCCTCCGGGTATCCGATCTGCACCGGAGCTCCATGTACCCTGGGCATGGCTGCTGTTATGGCCGTTGCAACCGGAACCAGACTGTGAGGAATCGGTCTCATGCTTACTACCATGTTTCCGGAAAATATTCCTGCAGGGATACAGGGAATGGTTGTCTGGTACATGGGAACATTGACACTTTCTTCGATCTGCCTTACGGGAATTCCAGCTTCCAACAGCTCCGCTTCGAAAGAAAAACTGCAGCCAATTAAAAAGCTTACCAGCTTTCCCCTGTGTTCCTGGTACTCTTCAACAATACCGGTCACCTCCGTGTACTCCCCTGTACAGATGCCGTCTTCATAAACCCGGTATTTCGGAAGATCCGTCGTAATGTCGCTGCCTGGTGCTGTAAAGGCAAATGTCCGGCTGCCTGCATCGGAAACTTCAAGAAGCGGACAGGATTTTGGATTTCTCTGACAAAATAAGAGGAAATCCCATGCAAGTTCCTGGGGGAGCATTACTAAATTCCCCTGGGCATAGCCTGCACACATTCCAGCAGTGGGAGTATCAATCAGTCCCTTTCTGATCATGGTTCTTACTTCCACAGGCTTTAAACGGCTTAATTCTGTTCCCATTATTTTCCTTCTTTCCTGTTCCTATTTTACCATCTTCCTATGGCAGTCTCAATTAATTTTTTCAGCTCCAGAAGCTTTTTATTCTCTTTCCTGGCGATCTTCACCGCTTCCATGGCAGTCACGTACTGAAACGTCACCCACTCTCCCGGACGCAGCTGGGCCAGTGCAGGAATATCCGTGCTGATTACGGTGGCAATCTTGGCATAACCTCCGGTTGTCTGATGATCTGCCAGCATGACAATGGGTAGTCCCGAAGAGGTAATCTGAACCGATCCTTCCAGAATACCGTCGGAAATAATGTCCGCCCCCTTCCTCATATCAACAGGGGCACCGTTCAGCCTGCACGCCATGCGGTCACAGTCAGCAGTCAGCTGATAGGGATTTCTGATAAAGGTGTTTCTTCCTTCCTCTGTGAAAGCATCTGTCTGAGGGCCAGTAACTGTCCGAAGAAGCACATACCGTTTTTCTCCGCTGTAACGGAATGGGGTGGTAGGTTTTATAAACCATGGTTCATGCTCCCCAACCAGAGACTTAAGATCCGTTTCATCTGCCACAGCTACAAGCCGTTTTATCTCTTCTCCGCTTTTACCGGATTCAAAATGATCACCCGCTTTTAGCGTCCTGCCTTCAAGACCTCCCATGCAGCTCTTAAGATCGGTAGATCTGCTTCCCAGAACCGGCACAACCGACACCCCGCCATATACGGCCAGGTAGGTTCTTAATCCTTTAGAAGCCATTCCAAGACTTAAACCGTCACCTTTCCTCATAACAACAGGACGATACATGGAAACCGGAATTCCATTTCTCAAAGGATTCATATCTGCACCGGCCAGGGCAATCACTTCATCGGAAGTAAAATAAATCTCTCCCCCTTTTAAAGTGAATTCCAAAACTGCCAGTTCCGGTTCTGATAAATTACCCGCAAATAAATTGGCGGCTGCCATGGAATATTTGTCACAGGCTCCGCTTTCTATAAATCCCTGACTTAAATATCCCGGTCTCCCTTTATCCTGAATGGAAGTAAATGCACCCGGCGATATTATTTCCAGCCCCATAAGGTCACCTCTTTTCCTGTTCCAGACTGATTTTATGAAACTCCTGCAATGTGATGGGAATAAACCGTATGGAATCCCCCGCTTCATAAAGAGGCTTTTCTGCCCGTTCCACATCAAAGAGCTGATAAGGAGTCCTGCCAATCAGTCTCCAGCCTCCGGGAGATTCCATTGGGTAAATCCCAGTCTGCTCTCCTCCAATTCCCACAGACCCGGCTGGGATCTTTGTCCTTGGGGAGGTAAGCCTGGGGGTATGAATTCTTTGGTCCAGCCCTCCAAGATAAGGAAACCCGGGAAGAAAGCCGAGCATATAGATCCGGTAATCTCTGCCGCTGTGAATACGGATCACTTCCCGTTCCTTCCTGCCTGCATGTTCTGCAACAAAGGAAAGATCCGGTCCTAAGTCTCCTCCGTAACAGACAGGAATTTCCACAAGCCTGCCTCCTGACTTTTTTCCTAAGGTGACAGTTTTTGATAATTCCTCCAATTTACGGCTTAGTAAATCATAGTCCGTGATCAGCGGATCGTAGCAGACCAGAACCGAACAAAAGGCAAGAACTGTCTCTGTAATCCCTTCTATGTAAGAGGCGCCTATTTTTCGGTTCAGTTCCATGACTTTGCGGTTTACTGCTTCGTCTATGCTTTCTCCCAGTTCCAGCAGCACGCCCCGGTCACCCACAGCTTTGATTCTCAATATCCTTACCCCCTTTTTTGGAAGAATCCCTTACCGAGGACCGGCCCAAACCATTGATCCGAATTGCGAGAATACCGGACTGCATACGCGGTACACTGACGCATCATGCTTACAATTCCAGTATTCATCCGGGTATTAAAACCGTCAATTCCCGGGAGCAGAGATCCGGTCATATCGATCAGCCCGCTTCTTGATGCCACACGCATAACCTCCGCCTCCATCTCTTCCCTGTGAAGAATCTCCATATCCCGCTTTAAGTAGGCGAGTGCCGCCATGAGTCCATAGCAGCCCCAGTCGGAACAGGTGGCAGTAATAATATGATCTGCACTGCTGGCTGCCAGAGTTCCGCCTTTGCAACCACAGACACATTCCCCAGGTCCGGTAAAAGGGACGTATTGCGTGATATGTGTTCCTATGGTTCCCATGCCGATCTCATTTCCCAGATCTCCTATGGCAATGTTTAAAACGCCTCTCTTTTTTAAAAGCTCCCATAAGATATCACTTTTTGCTTCCAGTTCAGAAACATTCTTACCAACCGCATTGTGATAAACTCCCAGACTGTTGGCTCCCGGAGCTTCCACGGATATAACTGCTCCCGGAAGCGCATCTTTTATCAGCCACTCTGCCTCAATTGCCGCTCTGCTTGAATTCTTTGTAAACGAATGAACTCCCATGCTGTAGGGAAGCTCCTGTACTGTCTTTAAATCTTCATAGATATGAAGACCAACCACTGAGGCGCATTTTTTAACTGCCTCCACACAGTCCTCCGGGCAGATGATCACCGGCTTTGCACCAAAAGCAAGAACCAGAGATCTGGCTAACAGCATGGAACTTACCATGCCATCCATCTCCGGCTTTTTGTGAGGGAGAAGCACAAATCCAGTCAGAATAAAGACCAGATCCTGTTCCTTTAGAGTCTCACACAATTTCTCAGCGGCTCTCATGGCTAACGGCTCTCCCATGGCTTTTCTGCTTCCTTCATAGAGAATCCGGCAGACTCCGTAGCCTCTTGGATCCAGATTCATCAGCGCATCTAAATTTTCTCCTACGTTCCATTTTTCCAGTTCTGCCCGTTCCATTTTATACTCCCTCTTTAAACAGCTGTCCTGTATTATAAGACCGCATCGTCAAACAAGCTTTTCTTTCCCGTATATCTTAGATATTCTTCCACGACTTCTTTTTGAATCTGGCTTAACCGCACCGGGTCCTTACCTCCCACAGGTATCCTGTCGATCTCCTTTGCGTGAAGGCAGAAATTAGAAGAGGAAGTCACCAGCACCTCATCCGCTTCCATCAGCTCCGTAAGGGTAAAGGGGCGTTCTAACACCTGGATTCCAAGACGGTAGCAGGCTTCAATCATATGAGTCTTTGAAATTCCCCTCAGAATGTACTGATCATTGGGGTGGGACAGAAAAACTCCGTCTTTCAGTATGGAAACATTGCTGTGAGCGCACTCCGTTACAATATGACCTCTGTGAAACACGGTTTCCTGTGCGCCCAGCAGATCCGCTTTCTGGGATGCCATGACGGAAGGCAGAAGATTTAAGGTTTTAATATTGCAGTGATGGAAACGGGTATCCTCTGCCGTGATCAGGCTAATTGGAGCCTCAGGGTCCCGCAGCCGGCTGGGACGAATCATAACCCAGAGTTTGCCGGTCATCTTACTGTCATACGCGTGGTTTCTGGGAGCCGCTCCTCTTGTGACCTGCCAATAGACAAAATGAGTCTCTCCTTCCACCTTTTTAAGAAGATCCGTTAACAGCTCTCCAAGCTCCTTCTTTTCCATGGGAATCCGGATGTCCAGCGCATTTGCACTGGAATAAAAACGGTCCAGATGATCTTCCAGAAGATAAACACAGTGATTTCCACCCACCGTTGCATCATAAACTCCATCACCAAAAAAATGCACTCTGTCATTAAAAGGAACCATCAGCTCCTCCGGTGCAGCAATTGTTCCATCATAATAAGCAAGCTCTTTCATAACCTCTCCTTTTTTTCCGGGCAAATGCCAAATTTCATCCTGATGTACTCCTCAATCAGTTCTGCACAGTTATCAAGTCCCAGACTTTCCGTATCCAGACACAGGTTGTAATTTCGCGGGTTTTTCCACTGTCTTCCGGTATGATACATGTAATACGCATTGCGGTACCGGTCCAGCTGGTCAATGTATCGTTCCGCTTCCGACTCTGAAATTCCCTGCCGTTCCACTTCACGTTTCACCCGAAACTCATAGGAAGCATCTAAATAGACAGACACCACATTGGGTTCCCCCTTTAATACAAAATCAGCGGCTCTTCCCACACAAACATAGGATTCCTGGGTCAGCAGCTCTTTTAACACCTTTGCCTGATAATTAAATAAATTCTGGTCTGATAAAAAGTTTCCGCTTTCAGCAGGGATGATCTCTCCATTATAAACCCGTTTAAATGCCCCATACAACAGCGTCTTTTTCGTATTTTCATCGGCTTCTGCAAATATGGTTTCGTTAATTCCACTGTCCTCTGCCGCCAGCCGTAACAGCTTCCTGTCATAGTAATCGATTCCGTAATCAACAGCCAGTTTTTTTCCGATATGACTTCCGCCTCCGCTTCCGCAGGTGCGGGTTATGGCAATTGCAAAAAATTGATTCTGCTTGTTCATGTATCTTCCTCCTACTGTCCCAGATATGCCTTTTTTACACGGTCATCCCTTAATAATTCTCCGGCATTTCCGGATATGGTGATCTTCCCTGTTTCCATCACATAGGCACGGCTTGAAATAGATAAAGCCATTTTCGCATTCTGCTCCACTAAAAGGACGGTAATCCCTTTCCGGTTTACTTCTTTGATAATCGAAAATATCTCCTTTACCAAAAGAGGGGAAAGCCCCATGGAGGGCTCATCCATCAGGATCATTTTAGGCTTTGCCATAAGAGCTCTTCCTACTGCAAGCATCTGCTGCTCTCCTCCGGATAAGGTGCCTGCAAGCTGTTTTTTCCGTTCCTTTAAACGTCCGAAACGTCCAAATACCTCTTCCATATTTGCTTCCATATCTTTTCTGTCGGTAAATGCCCCCATCTCTAAATTCTCTTCCACCGTCATCTGGGGGAAGATGTGTCTGCCCTCCGGCACATGGGCAAGCTTTAAGGTAATAATTTTGCTGGGATCCATCTTTCTTAAATCGGTTCCGTCAAAACGAATCTCACCGTCATCTGCCTTTTTTAATCCAGAAATGGTTCTTAGTATGGTGGTCTTTCCAGCCCCATTGGCTCCGATTAAAGACACCACTTCCCCATCATGTACTTCAAGGGAGACTCCGTGTATGGCCTTGACGGCTCCGTAAGAAACAGCCAGATTCTTAACTTCAAGCATCCTCGTCTACCTCCTCTTCGTCTTTTCCTAAGTATGCTTCAATCACCCCGGCGTCATTTGCGATTTCTTCCGGCGTTCCACAGGCGATCGTGGTTCCGAAATCCAACACCAGAATGCGTTCGCAGATTTTCATAACAAGGCTCATGTCATGCTCGATTAAAAGAACCGATATCTTAAACTCATTGCGTATGAAGTGAATGATGTCCAAAAGTTCCTCTGTTTCCGTGGGGTTCATGCCTGCTGCCGGTTCATCTAAAAGGAGCAGCTTCATATCCGTGGCCAACGCCCTGGCTATTTCCAGACGACGCTGCTGCCCATACGGAAGATTCCCCGCCTCATGATCCTCCAGCCCGCTTAAATGAACAATTTTTAGAAGTTCCTTTGCCCGCTCTGATAATGCCTTCTCTTCCTTCCAGTAGACCGGTGTTCTGAAAATCGCATGAAACAGCCCGTAAGACAATTTTCTTCCCATCGCTGTCTTCACATTATCAATCACAGACATTTTCTTAAACAGGCGGATGTTCTGAAAGGTTCTTGCGATTCCCGCATCCACGATCTGGTGGGTCTTCTTCCCATTCATCCGTTGTCCATTTAAGTAAAAGGAGCCTTCTGTGGGCTTATATACCCCGGTTATCAAATTGAATACTGTGGTTTTACCGGCTCCGTTTGGTCCAATCAGTCCCACCAGCTCCGATTCTCCGATTTCCATGTTAAAGCTGTCAACCGCTTTTAAACCGCCAAACTGAATTCCCAAATTCTGAACCTTTAATACCGGCGCTTTCTTTACAGCTGCTTCCATGGTTTAACACCTCCCTCTGCTTTTTCATGCTCCTTCTTTTCCGCCCTGCGTAAGAGTCTGGTCAGTGAAAATTCCCAACTTCCGAAAATACCGCCGGGTTTAAAGATCATGACAATAATAAGGACTACGGAATAAGCCAGCATGCGGTATTGGGAAAACTGGCGCATCATCTCAGGAAGAGAGGAAAGAAAAGCTGCCCCTATAATGGAGCCGGTTAAGGAGCCGATTCCTCCGATGATTACCTCTGAAAGAAGCTCTGCAGAGTACATGAAGTTAAAATTGGTGGGAATCATGGCAGTCATGTAATGAGCATAGACTCCTCCGCCCACACCTGCAAAAAAAGCGGCCACGGTAAATGTCAGCACTTTATAATAGGTCACATTAATTCCAGCAGCAGCCGCCGCAATATAATCCTCCCGTATGGCCTTTACGGTTCTTCCGAACTTGCTGCGGATATATAAATACATCACTGCCACACAGGCCGCCATGACCCAGTAACACCAGTAAAAGTCTGACAGCTTTAAGATGCCGCTCATGGTCTTTCCTCCTCCGGTTATGGAGAAATTACAAAAGCAGACCCGGATAATCTCCGCAAAGGCTACCGTCACAATTGCCAGATAATCTCCTCTCAAACGAAGAGCCGGTATTCCCACCATTACACCTGTAATGCCTGCAGCAATTCCACCTGCCAGGAGAGCGATCAAAAAGAGTGCAAGATCAGGCAGACCTTTTCCAGTCAATGCACCAGAAACAATGGCGGAAGCATAGGCCCCAACAGAAACAAATCCTGCATGCCCCAGAGAAAATTCTCCCATACAGCCTACTACCAGGTTTAAAGAGGCTACCATTATAATTGTATAACAGGCGGTGGTGCATATTCCTTTGATATACTGAGTAGCAGCTCCAAATACCCTTGACTCAAAAAGCAGGACAAAGAGGAGAAACACTGCTAAAACACCCAGGAAATTTATCACATATGAAATCTTAACCCGTCTTTCCATGGTCTACCCCCCTAAACTTTCTCGCCCGCATTCTTGCCCAGAATGCCAGACGGTTTAACCAACAGTATAATGATGAGAATGGCGTAGGTAATGGCTTCATACCACC
>JAQSYE010000272.1 GCA_029256305.1 Lacrimispora sp.
TTGGATCCTGTTCTCTGACTGGTACTTTCTTTAAAACGTCCATTAGTTGTCACCTCCACACTGTCCGCAGCCGCCATGATGAGTATCGCCTTCCCGGGTCTTTAAAGTTGCACGCCCTTCCTCGCTCTTATACATCATCTGACGCTTCATGGCCTCGTCAAAATTCACTTTATGACCGTCGAATTCAGGTCCATCCACACAGGCAAATTTAACTTCGCCACCAACAGTGATACGGCAGGCACCGCACATTCCCGTACCGTCTACCATAACAGGGTTTAAGCTTACAACGGTTGGAATTCCTAATTCCTTTGTCAAAAGACAGGTAAACTTCATCATGATCATTGGTCCTATGGCAACACAGACATCATATTGTTTTCCCTGATTCAGCACCAGATCCTTAATTACTTCGGTAACCATTCCTTTTCTTTCATAGGAACCGTCATCCGTCGTCACATATAAATTGCCGGCCTGTTCCCTCATGTCATCTTCTAAGATCAGTAAATCCTTCGTCTTCGCACCTACGATAACATCAACTGATATTCCGTGCTCCCTCATCCATTTAACCTGGGGGTAAACGGGTGCAGTACCAACACCGCCGGCTACAAATAAATACCTTTTTTTCTTTACTTCTTCTATATCTTCTTCTACAAATTCAGATGCATTACCCAAAGGTCCTACTACATCCTCAAAACTGTCACCTGTTTTTAAAACAGCCATCTTTTCCGTGCTGGCACCCACTGTCTGAAATACAATGGTAATAGATCCCTTATCACGATTATAATCACAGATTGTAAGCGGAATACGCTCTCCTCTATCATCCATCTTAACGATAACAAATTCTCCTGGCTGGCAGGCTTTGGCAATCCGGGGTGCTTCCACATCCATCAGATAGATCTTGTCAGCTAACATCTCTGCTTTTAAAATCCTGTACATTTTCATCCTCCTAATGTCTTCGTGAATATACCTTTGCACCGTCCCTGAAAGCCTTCCTGACAATCAGGTGAAATGGTACTCGCTCCATATTATCATTTTTGAATGTCAAAGACAATATGAAATAAAAAATATCATTATTTTTTTATCGATTGACCAATCCTTTGGTACATACGGAACGTATAACACAAATTAAAGTATGTCTGTTCTTCACTTTCAGCACACATCTTCCATCCGGTATCCTGATCCAGATTTGGGAAATGAGTATCTGCACTGTAAGCATAGTCAATATATGACACATGAGCTGTATCGCAATATGGCAGAAACTGTTCATAAATACTCTGTCCGCCTATGACGAAACTTTCTTTTCCTGGGTGCTTATCAAGTTCTTGCCACACTTCTTCCATATTGTGGCAGATTACGGCACCTTTCGCCTTATAGTTAGGATTTCTTGTTAGAACAATATTGGTTCTTCCATATAATGGCTGTTTTCCCGGAAGACTCTCCAATGTCTTACGGCCCATGATAATTACTTTTCCAAGAGTCTCCTCCCGAAACATCCGCTTATCCTCAGGTATGGATACCAGAAGCTGGCCCTGATTCCCGATGGACCAGTTTTTATCTACTGCAACAATCAAATTCATAAGCATGTCCACCTTTTATTCTTCCTCTGCAAGGATCAGTTCTTTCGCATAGGGGAGCGTTTCAATCCAGCTGCAGAATGTATGCCATTCGTTTAATTTGTGGCCTCTTCTTGCAAAATAGATGTTGATTAAAGTTTCATAATTCAATGTGCATGTGCGCATCTGGTTATAGCTGGAAGGGAGAAGCTGGATCATATCATACCAGTCTTCCTTATTCTTGGTTTCAATATAACGCAGACGGATTTTTTCCAATTCTTCCACAACCGTTCCCATAAAGCTAAGAGTTCCCTCCGTCATATGGTCATGGCTGAAGTCCTCCATATCAAATGGTTTTGAATGCATCTTATGCATGGTGCTTGTGGAATTTGCTACTGTAGATACCTTGTAGGTATCGTATTCCTTCCACCAGTATAAGGGAGCAGTCACATCTACCGAAACAAAGATCTGGCGAATAAACTTTCTGTGATCGCTGCCTGCCTTGCGTAATCGTCTGGCAAGTCCCAGATCATTGGGGCCAAGTATGTATTCCCCTTCATCGTTGTATTCACTGTCCATACGGTCCCAGCTGTTCATTGGGTTTCTTGCACCACGAATGGCGTTTTCTATATTCATAACACTGGTTCTTTCACACTTTAACATGGTATCTTCCTTTCTAACTGCGGATTCCCTGCTGCATAGTCCCATCCATTATAAAACAAAACATGTGTTTCGTCCATTCCTTTATTGTCCGATTTATTTTGCATAAACCAAACATTATTTTTGCAAAAATTTACATAATAAAAAAAATATTATCTGTTTTCTATTGAATCATCGCCAATAGTCTTCTATAATTGTAATATTAAGTTTTTCGAAGGAGAATGATACCAATGGATGAAAATTACATACCGTTAAGGCTGGCACAGCTTCGGACAAAAAAGGGAATATCTGCCAGAGAAATGAGTCTGTCACTGGGACAGGCAGAGGATTATATCAGCGATATAGAATCAAAAAATACCACACCATCAATGGATCACTTTCTATTGATTTGTGAATACTTCGGCATATTGCCAAGGGAATTTTTTGATGAAGAAAATCCAAACCCCATCCTGCTTCATGAACTGATCACAGAACTGGAACCATTAAAGGATCAGGACTTCGACAATCTGTTAAACCTTCTGTTTGAAGGTCAGGAGAAAATAAGAAAATAGCGACAGAAAGCAAGCGGGAAAACTGACTTTTAAGATCCCAGTCTCCCGCTTTCAACACTTATTAAATGGTTGTCTGGTGGTCCAATTCCCACCGAATTTTACTGCCGCTTTCATTTTTTATAACAACCAGCTTCTTATCAATTTGCTCTTTCAATTCACTTACATGGGAAATAATTCCTATGAGCCTGTGTTCTCCCGCCAGTTCCAGAAGTATCCGCACCGCTCTTAACCTGGATTCCTCATCTAATGATCCAAAACCTTCATCAATAAACATGGCATCCATCCGCACATTCCCTGCCGTTCTCTGAATAATATCCGCCATTCCAAGAGCCATAGCCAGAGCTGCCATAAAAGATTCCCCTCCAGACAAGGTTTTCACATCACGCACCTGACCGGTCGCCAGACTGTACACATCAAGATCCAGTCCAACCTCGCCCTGCTTTCCTAACGAATTTAAATCTCGGCACTGCAGCAGAAACTGACCATCAGACATGATCTTTAGCCTCCTATTGGCGGCAAGAACCATCTGATTAAAATACTGACGCTGCACATAGGTCTGAAAATCCAGACTGACTGAAAGCTTTCCATTCGCTGTCTGGTTTAAACTGTGGTACAGCCGATATTCCTTCTCAAGATCCTTCCGTTCCTTCCACAGCTTTTTCAGATTATTCGCAGCCCGCTCTGCACGGCTTTTAATGCCTGCAATTTCAGCTGACTTTAGCTGCAGAATTTTTTGCTCATCTTTTAAGGCCGCTGCTTCTTCCTCCCAGCGTGATGTATCGATTCTTTCCCTGCCTTTTGTCTCATCTTTGTACTGATTATAGATTGTCCTGGCAGTAAGACATGCTTCCTCATAGTCTCTTATTTCCTGCTGCCATACCTTTCTCTGTTCCGGGAGCATTTTGGCCTTTAGATAGTTTGTCTCATCGGAAAATCCCAGCTGGGTAAGCAACGTGAAATAAGCCTCTTTTGCACTTTCCTGTGCCCTTAAAAGCGCCTCTTCATTCTCTTTTAATGAAGCAAGGCGGCCTTTCTTCTCTTGTTCCTCTTCTGATAGTTGAAGAAACTGCTCATTTGCTTTCTTTTCCTGTAAAATCAGCAGATCCCTCTTGCTTTTTAATTTTTCCAGCTGAATTTTAGCCTGATTCTCTTCTGGATAGGGAAGGGTTTTTTCTAAATGCTCCCGTTGTGTAAACAACGCAGAATTTTTTACTTTCTTATCCTGCCACTCACTGCGAAGCACTTCTCTTTCCTGCTCCAGTATTGTCATTCGCTTTACATCATTCTGCTTGTTATCTATAAGCCCCTTTAGGTTGGCTTCTGCTTCTTTTGCTTTCTTTTCTTCTTCCTCCGCTTTTGTTAACAGGATACTTGTCTCCTGTTCTTCAAGTATTAGACGCTCCTCCAGGGAATCCCAGTCACTACAGGGAGCAAGCCACAAACCTGCCTCTTTCTTTATCTGTTCTTCTATGTGGCGGCAGCTTTCATACCTTTGAACG
>JAQSYE010000273.1 GCA_029256305.1 Lacrimispora sp.
CCTCTTTTCCCTCACTGTAGCCGAAAATCCCATGCTCCACACGGGCTCTGAGCGCATCCAGTACAGGCTGCGGTGCTTTAAAATCCATATCTGCCACCCACAGAGGCAGGATTCCTTCCGGTTTTCCCCTTTGAACTGCAAAATCATATTTAATACAGCTTGTATTTTTTCTGTCTATCCGTTCATCAAAATCTATTCGTTCTTTACTCATAAAATACCCGCTCCAATTCATTAATTAAATCCTGCACATCCTCAATTCCTACTGAAAGCCTTAAGATGCGGTCTGTGATCCCATTGGCAGCCAGGACATCAGCCGGCACATCCGCATGTGTCTGGGTGATTGGGTATGTGATAAGCGTCTCCACCCCTCCAAGACTCTCTGCAAATCGAATCAGACGCACATTCTTAAGGATACGATGAGCAAGCTCCTTTGATTCCACTTCAAAAGTCACCATACAGCCAAATCCTCTCGCCTGTTTTTTACAGACTTCATGCCCCGGATGGTCCGCAAGACCCGGATAATAGATTTTCTTTACCTTTTTCTCATGTCTCAGCCAATCCACTAAATTAGCGGCATTCTTCTCTGCCTGATTCATGCGAAGAGCCAAGGTCTTGATTCCACGCAGTATGAGCCAGCTGTCAAAAGGAGCCAGTCCGGAGCCCACTGTTTTTATAATAAAACGGAGTCTTTCTGCTATTTGATCAGAAGAGGTAACAAGAAATCCGGCTATGGTATCGTTATGTCCTCCCAGGTATTTTGTTCCGCTGTGAACCACCAGATCTGCTCCTAATTTGAGAGGATTTTGAAAATAAGGAGACATAAACGTATTATCCACAATCAGAATAATCCCATGTTTTTTCGTAATTTTAGCGAGCTCTTCAATATCGGTTACATTCATCATGGGATTGGTCGGCGTTTCAATAAAAATAGCCTTCGTGTTTTCACCGATCAGTTCTTCTACTTTTTCATAGGAGGAACCAGAGCAGTCTACCGAATCAATTAAGATACCATTTTTTTTACTGATGTTATCAAACAGCCGGATGCTGCCTCCGTATAAGTCGCAATCTGTAATAACGTGGTCACCAGGCGCAAAAAGTTCCATAAGGGCTGTAATTGCCGCCATTCCGCTGGAAAAAGCCAGGGCATCTACGCCGCTTTCCAAAGATGCCACAATGTTTTCCAAATGCTCTCTGGTGGGGTTTTGTAGACGGCTGTAATCGTATCCAGTCCCCTCCCCTACTCCTTTATGGGCAAACGTTGCAGTCTGATAAATGGGGAAGCTGATTGCTCCCGACTGATCTACTGTAATCTCCGCTCCATCACCGTATAAACATTTTGTTGAAATTCTATATTCCATGTTGTGTCACCGCTTTCTTTTCTTTATCGTGATTCCTATATAACAGTATAACAGCCTGTCTGGCAAAAGCGGTATGATTGAAAAACAATAGCCTGCTATTTATTATTTCTATAACACCAGCAAAATGGTTTCTTAATGCCTTTTTCTTATGGCACTACAGTACCCGTTTTTCGAATTCTTTTAATTCCGCAATATACTTTTCTCCCAGAATACTGAGAGGCATTTTTTTCTTTTTGATATAACCAATCCGCATACGGTCACTGGTATTAAGAGGAATCGCACAGTATTCATCTCCATTTAGATCTTCGCATATAATGCCGGAACAAAGGGTATAGCCGTTTAGTCCCACCATTAAATTGAGCAGTGTAGCTCTGTCATCTGCCTTAATGATCTGCTTATATTCAAAGGTACTGAATACTTCTTCTGCAAGATAAAACGCATTATTGGTTCCCTGTTCAAAAGAAAGACAGGGATAATTTTTTAAATCCTCGAATTCAATCAGTTCCTTCCTAGCCAGAGGGCTTCCTTTCCAAAGATATACATAGATCTTGCACTGGAACAGCTCTGTAAATTCAAGATCACTGTCATGAATCAGTTTTTCCATTGATTTCTGATTAAATTCATTGAGATAGAGAATCCCTAATTCACTCTTCTGATTTTTTACATGTTCAATTACGTCGTATGTCCTGGTTTCATGAACCGCGAATTCATAATCATCCATGCCGAATTCTTTTGCCATATGAATAAATGCCTGCACTGCAAAGGTGTAATGCTGCATAGACACACTGAATTTTTTCTTGAATTTCTCTTTTTTCACAAATCGTTCTTCCATCTGACGGTACTGCTCCAGCATTTGCCTTGCATATCCTAAAAATTCTTCTCCCTCCGGTGTGATCACAATTCCCCGGTTGGACCGTAAAAACAGCTGAAGACCCATTTCTTCCTCTAAATCACGTATTGTGCTGGATAGACTGGGCTGGGTGATGAATAACTCCGCCGCGGCTTTATTCATGGATTTTTGGTTTGCGATGCATATGGCATAACGAAGCTGCTGTAATGTCATAAGTCCTCCTTTTTTTCTGCCTGCGCAAAAGCTGCCATAGAACCTATGGCAGCCTGCATATAATCTGATTCAGTTATTTAACCGCCTGAAATGCTTCTTCCAAGTCTTCGATAATATCTGACGCATGTTCTGTTCCGATAGAAAGACGGATGGTGTTCGGCTTAATTCCAGAATTTTCAAGCTCCTCTTCGGTCATCTGTGAATGAGTGGTTGATGCCGGGTGAATCACTAAGGACTTCACATCTGCAACATTAGCAAGAAGAGAGAATAATTCCAGCTGGTCAATAAAATCCTTTGCTTTTCTTGCATCTCCCTTGATTTCGAAGGTGAAAATGGATCCGCCTCCATTTGGGAAATATTTCACATATAATTCCTTCTGACTCTCATCATCTGAAATAGAAGGATGGTGAACCTTTTCAACCTGTGGGTGATTTTTTAGATATTCCACAACTTTAAGCGCATTCTCCACATGGCGCTCAACTCTTAAAGATAAGGTCTCAAGTCCCTGTAAAAAAACAAATGCATGGATTGGGGATAAGCAGGCTCCTGTGTCACGAAGTAAAATCGCACGAATCTTTGTCACATAAGCGGCAGGACCGGCTGCCTTTGTAAAGCTGACTCCATGGTAACTTGGGTTTGGATCCGTAAGGGAAGGGAATTTTCCTGATGCTTCCCAGTCAAATTTTCCGCTGTCAATGATCACGCCGCCTATACTGGTTCCATGTCCGCCAATGAATTTTGTTGCAGAATGAACTACAATATCAGCACCATATTCGATCGGTCTCACCAGGTAAGGGGTTGCAAATGTATTGTCTACAACTAGCGGAATTTTATGTGCATGTGCAATCTTCGCAAACTGTTCCACATCCACTACATCGGAATTGGGATTTCCCAGGGTTTCAATAAAAATCAGTTTTGTATTCTCCTGGATTGCATTCTCCACTTCTTCATAATTAAAAGGATCCACAAAGGTAGTTGTGATACCATAATCAGGAAGTGTATGTTCCAACAGGTTGTAAGTTCCTCCATAGATATTCTTTGCAGCTACAACGTGATCTCCGTTCTTTGCAAGGTTCTCAATGGAATAAGTAACTGCTGCCGCTCCGGAAGCCGTAGCAAGTGCTGCCACACCCCCTTCTAATGCTGCAATTCTCCGTTCAAATACATCCTGAGTCGGATTGGTCAGTCTGCCATAAATATTTCCCGCATCTGTCAGATTGAACCGTGCAGCGGCATGATCGCTGTTATGAAACACATAGGAAGAGCTCTGATAAATGGGGACTGCTCTGGCATCTGTCACGGAATCTGCCTGTTCCTGACCAACGTGTAACTGTAATGTTTCAAATTTAAGGTTTCTTTCTCCTCTGGTCTTCTTGCTCATATTCGTATCCTCCTATGGGTAAAATGCTGAATCATCTTTTCTTGTTAAGTGGTATTATACAGGATTTTCTTATCCAGTGTTAATATTTATAATTATTATCTGGTTATAGATAAAACCTATAGCAAAACTTCAAAATTCAAAAATTAGGCCTGCTGGCCCAGAAGTTTATCCAGTTCTTCCCCCAGCTTTTCTTTCATAATAAAAAGAGTTTCTTCTCCTGGTAAGTACTTATCATTATAAAGTTCTTCCATGGGCAGCTTCCAAACCGGCCCGGGAGCGGGTGTATCACCAAGCGTTCTCGGAAAGAAGTGCCAGTGCATATGTGTAAAATTACCGCTTCCCAATAGCTCATAATTTAGTTTATCCGGTCCAAACGCCCGATAAACTGCCTCTGCCGTCAAAGCCATCTCCTGCAGAAAACGGTTCTTAAACTCCTTCTCCAGAAAATG
>JAQSYE010000046.1 GCA_029256305.1 Lacrimispora sp.
TATAATGTCTGAGTGTCAGGAAACGGAGTATGGCGTAGCTTGGTAGCGCGCTCGGCTGGGGGCCGAGAGGTCGCAGGTTCAAATCCTGTTACTCCGATTGACAATTGTGTGATATCAGTACCGGCTTTCCAAGCAGACAGGAAACCGGTGCTTTTGGTTTACTGATAAATGTATGGAGACATAGCTCAGCTGGGAGAGCATTTGCTTGACGTGTAAAGGGTCGCAGGTTCGAATCCTGTTGTCTCCATTGATTTTAAACCCTGGTAAGTGCAAGGATTCCTTGTGTTTACTGGGGTTTTTGTATTTTAATACTTACAGTAATTTACCTTATAAAGCACTGATATCCCCATAAATACAACACGATATTACACGAAATATTACACGAATTTACAATCTGAAAACGATATAATTCACTATATTAAAGGCGGGTCCATGTGTTTGGATATCCGCCTTTTGTAATTTAGAATCACTAGAAACCTGAAAGATATTATTAACTTGGAAATTTATGGATTCGCTTGATCATTCGAACGAACGTTCTTATAATTATCTGCGGGAGGTGAATAGAAAATGAAAGCAAAATGTGTACTATAAAAAGCGATAGTATAAGGCGGGTCCGGAATTCCGGGTACCCGCCTATTAATGGAACTATTCTCTTAACAGGGTAACCTGGACGGGCTTTTGATAGGGTTTCAACCTGACTTTCAAATGACAGGTTTGCATACTCTCCGAAAGGTATTTCTACTTTTACCTCCTTCCATATCCCCTCCTGCGCCGGTACTGTAAACTCAAAATTATTCATATCTGACAAGACTATGCTGGAAAGAATCCTGACGATCAGACTGGGCAGACCAGTATGGATCTTTTTCATTTCCATTCCCGGTGTGCACTTGGAAGCCCAGAATTTATGCTTATCGGCGTATTCGTTTACGCTGCTATAGAGCTGCTCCAGTTCGTTACCATCTCCCCTGTACCAGTTGCGATTACGGATGGCATTCAGTTCATAATCTATTGTTTCCTGAATCTGGATTGTATAGGGACTAGACGGCTGGATCTGGAACTTAAACAAACCGACCGTTGTTTTACCCGCAGCCGTTGTCCCCTCCAGAAACTCCACCGGAGCATCATGTTTAAGAAAGGCTTTGTACTTCTCTGACAGAAGCAGACGTTCATTGCTCATTACCTATCACCGCCACGTATTTGCCCGATCAGATCGTCAAGCTTTGTCTTCTCAGTCCCCAGGGTGCCAGATACTTCCAGCTTATCCTTAAACATTCCCAGGTGCCTGCCAATCAGCTCCAGGGCCTTCCCTTTATCATTCAGCTTAATCTCAATACCGTTGGCTCCTTCTTTAATTCCTGCAATGGCGCCAAGCTTATCCCCTGGCATTTCATCTGTAGACTTTACCAGCACTGCCTTATATTTTTATATGTAAATCACGTAAATTATGATTGTATATTTTTTATTACACCTAGACCGCCAAGCAATGATAATATTGAACCTATAAATCTAAATTTTGTAATTGATTGTTCCAAGTAAATCAAATATGCATTCGTATCCATAATGTCGCCATTAAATCGCATAATCATTGACATATCAATTGTACCAAGCTTGATACTGCTTAGTAATATTACTATACCGATAACGAAAACCATTCCAAACCATACTAATATCTTATTCTTCATAATTTCCTCCCATTTTTTAATATCATATCATCCACAAACATAATAGAAAAGAGACGGGGTTGACCGCCTCTGTTGTATGTGCATCTAATAACCTATGTATTATAAAAGTTTTAATTTACCTTTGTCCATATACCTTCTTCGTCTTCTACTTTCTTTTCTTTTACATGACCATCGGCAATTACATCACTTTCGTTAAATTCCGGGCCATATCCATTACTATATGAAATTTCCACCTTTGAAGTCTCACCTGATATAATAATTTCTTCTAATACCCACATATTTCCTTTTTCATTAACTTCGTTAAATTTAGCATAATATGAAACTCTGTATAAGTCTGAAGTTTTGTTGTAAAAAGTTGACAAGTACTTTAATTTACTAGCTTTTACACCATATTCATTTACATCTCGCTCTAAATGTCTTTCCGCCACTTTTCTTGCAATTTTTTCATATTTCGCACCGTGTCCAAAATTAACTACGGCAATTGCCAAAATCACTAAAACAATGCCGCAACAACTACCAATAATAATTTTTTTCTTGTTGTTCATACTTTCCCCTATAAATTTTATTTTAATTATACACTAAAATTTACCAAAAGAAAACACCCATCGACCCAAAACCGACAGGCGTTTTCAAAAAGGAGAATATCAGCACTCAATCAGTCACCGAGCAATTACACCCGGCAACCGCAGGGGGATCTGATCGCAAAATATCCGGCCTGCTCCACCGGTGATTGCGGCTCTCTTACAAAAGATTCATCATAGACCTGTCTGGAATACGGTGTATATGTAAGCCAGTCCTGCAGTTCCTGACAGCTTTCCGGATCCTGAATCACCCGGAAGAAATTTACCACATTACCATCAAGGTCATTCACCGTCTCGATGTTTGAAGGAGGCTTTTCGAAGAACATTCCCCCTCCTCCAAAGTACGGATCCAGATAGCTGTGATGCTCTGGCATATTTTCAATTATCCAGGAGGCGATCCGTTTCTTGCTTCCGGGATAATGTAATAATGATTTCACTTTATTAACTCCTTTCTTTTTGACAATAAGAAAACTACTAACTAAATATTGATAGTTAGCAGTTCGTTATTGTAATCTTCCAATGTAATAAAATGCATCCTTTTTGTTCCTAAATTCATTTATACCCAGATAATTCATACCTATTTTTTGAAGTACTCTTCTCGAAGCTACATTTTCCGGATCAGCCATTCCATAAATACCGATGATGTTTGTAGTCTTGAATGCTTTAGATATTATGTCTTTTCCGATTTCAGTAGCATATCCTTTATTCCAATACATTGCACCGAGTTTCCATTCAATCTCAGGTTCGTTTTCCTTATATGGATTTAGACCAGCTAATCCAATTATCTTGTTACTTGCTTTTTCAATTATAGCACCATGAAAACAATCTAAGGTAACAAAATTTTTATCCATAAAAAATCGTATGTATTGCTCTGTCTTAAGTCTATCCCAAGGACAATTTTTATCTTTTGTATATTGGTGAACTAGGGGATTTGACATAATCTCGTATAACCGATCAATATCTTTCATCGTATATTGGCGTACTAAAAGGTTTTTAGTTTCAAAATAAATATATACTAAATTATTTATTATTTCCTCCTCCAATCTCCGATTTTTCTTTAATAATACAATAATTTTTTTTAACTATCAATATTAAGTTTTCAATGTACTTTAATACGTCAAATCCTAATTTTCTGGTTCAAAATCCCTCTACAACACTCCCGCCTCCTCCACTTCTCCATAAAACACTTGACTGCACAAATAAATCGTAGTAAATTAATCTCAATTAATTTAACTTTATACGCAGACTTCGCCGCCGGGTGAAGTATCACACGAGCGTTCAGATTTCATACCATTAGGCCATTGAAGGTATGATATTCTGGACTTTTTTTAATAAGGAGGATAATGAAATGGATTTACAGATCATTGACAGGAAGTTTTCCATATGTAAGGTGAACGAAGTAAGTAACCAACTTTTGAATCATGAATTTACATTTATCAGTAAGACGGACAACGAATTATCGGTGATATGCGAAACCGACCATATTCCGGAAATAAGCCTGACTGTGGAACATGGATGGCGCTGTTTTCGGATTGCAGAGGATGCGTCATTTGAAAAGTATGGCATGATTGCATTTTTATCTAAAATTATAGCAGATGAGAAGACCTGCATTTTGGTTGTGGCTACTTATGATACGGATTACATATTTTTAAAAGAGGATAAATTTGATGACATAAAAAAAGCATTGCTGGACAATGGCTGCAAATTTATCTAACCCGCTCTGTTTGCAATACTTGGAAAGAATACAAAGTGGGATGCCGCATACTATATACCATATGCAGTTATAAAAAAGGTTGGATGCCGGTTATGCAAAAAATATTGGATGAGAATTATTACGATTTTATCATTGATAACACCATAGCTCCCAAATATAGTACCGAAGATAACATTACGTTACTAAATGATGATCATTCGCTGCTGCATATCTCCAGAAGTGTTATGGACGTCTGTGACATAGGTGACACTCCCTATTACGCTTTCCCATCTATCTATACCCTTGCCTCTTTTGTAAGCGACGAAAATCCGACCATTAAAATGCTTCAGCCTGCTCTCAACTACAACCTGCTTGGGCAATGTATGCTGGTTGGTATTGTAGACACAGGAATTGATTATCAACACCCTGCCTTTCGAAACGCAGATGGTTCCACACGCATCTTATCCATCTGGGATCAGAGTGACCAGAGCGGGATATCCCCGGAAGGTTTTACATATGGTACAGAACACAGCAAACAGCAGCTCAATACCGCATTGCTTTCCAATGATGCTTTCTCTCTCGTCCCCACGACCGATACGGTCGGACATGGAACCGCAATTGCCAGTATCATCTCAGGCAGTTCAGATTCCAAAAATTCTTTTAGCGGGATTGTTCCCTACAGCGAACTTGTTGTCGTAAAGCTAAAAGAAGCAAAGAAAAATCTTAAACATGTTTTTTTAGTACCCGAGGATGAACTGTGCTTTCAGGAATCCGATGTTATTCTCGGTATCAGTTATTTAGTTGAAGTGGCAAAAAAAATGGAACGTCCGCTTGTCATCTGTATTGCAATGGGAACCAGCCAGGGCAGTCACGACGGCCAAGGCGTAATGAGCCAGTATCTGGAAAGACTTGTGCATTTATCAGGTGTTAATGTTTCCATTGCTGCAGGTGATGAAGGGGACCGGGACCGGCACTATTTTGGAAGCATTTATTCACCTCCCTATGTCACCGGATCTCAATTAAACATCAGTAGTGATGATAAAAAATTTGCTATGGAAATCTGGCCCAGCATTCCTGGCAGGCTATCGATCGAGATTATTTCTCCCGATCGAATGACCACAAGAAAAATCGAACCCACCTTTAATAAATGTATAAAATTTGCTTTTGGCCAGGGCCTGGTATGGGTAAATAACATCATTTTTGAGGAAGAAACCGGAGAGCAGTTGATTTTAATCCGCTTTGAAAATGCTGAACCAGGACTCTGGACATTCCGGATGGAGAGCACTGAAAACCAACCTTTTTATTTTAATTCCTGGCTTCCGTCCGGTAATCTGCTATCGGATCATACCTATTTTGTAAATGCAAGTCCGGATACTACCATAACTAATCCAGGAAATTCTCTAAATACTCTGACATCTTCCGCCTATAACCAATTGGATGATACCATATTAGTGCAGTCCAGCAGAGGCTACACCAGCACCGGACTAGTCAAACCAAGCATTGCCGCTCCCGGATACCAAATCCCTTGTGCAATTCCCCAAAACCGATACGGAACAATGACCGGGACAGGGGCTGCTGCTGCTCAGGCTGCTGGCGGAATTGCCAAGGTCATGGAATGGACTCTGTGCAAAGGAAATTATACCGTGCTTACGGGAAAACAAATTAATCGAATGATTATCCGGGGAGCCCGTCGCAGCAGTTCCTATCTCTATCCCAATAATGTATGGGGTTACGGACAGTTAGATGTGAATGAGTTAATTGGCCGGCTTGTCAAAATTTTATGATCTATAAGCCTCATTTTTTCTTCTGTCTAATCTTCACATACAATTCATCCAGTTTTTCAATACCATAGGTTAAATATCGGAAAAGAGATTCCGCGGAAAAAGAAAACACAATCAGTAATAACACACATATATTAGACATTTCACTTATGGCAAACAACTGATGAAGAAAGATTCCGCAAAATACCAGCCCCAGCACGTTTACTATTATTATGCCATATTTCATAGAAGTGAGAGGAGCGCTGATCTTTGTGAGTATCATAAAGCCGACTACAGACAAAAGCATGGTAGATGCAGTGGCGATATCATTTTTAGGAAGTAAAAATACTTCCCCGCAAACAACCAGGGCTCCCACTGCCAGTACGTCTGTCAGACCTGCAGGAAGTGCTTTAATCAATACATTCTTCAGGAAATGACCTTCAATGCGGTTTTTATTTGATTCCATTGCCAGTAAAAAACCGGGAAAGCCAATGGTAAACATACTGATCAGTGATATCTGGGAGGGTTCTAACGGATACGTAAACGAAATCACCAGGGAAAGCAAAGCCAGTAGCAGCGAGAAGATATTCTTTACCAAAAATAAAACAGCTGAACGCTGTACGTTGTTCACCACCCGTCTTCCTTCTAATACCACGTCCGGCATATGTGCAAAATCCGAATCCAGAAGGACCACCTGCGCTGCCTGTGCTGCTGCTTCACTTCCTGATGCCATTGCCACACTGCAGTCCGCATCCTTCATTGCAAGAATATCATTAACCCCGTCCCCCGTCATTGCAACCGTATGACCGGCCTTTTGCAGCGCCTGTACCAGTTTTTGCTTCTGCTTTGGCGTAACACGTCCAAAAACGGTATATTCCTCTAGCGCACTTGTAAGCTTAGTATCTGTATCCAATGTCCCTGCATCTATGAACTTTTCGGCATGCTCTATCCCTGCGCTTCTGGCTACCTCTGATACTGTTTCCGGATTATCTCCTGATATGACTTTGACACAAACCCCCTCTTCCCTGAAATAAGAAAAAGTTTCTTTTGCATTTTTTCGAATGGGATTCGTTAAAATAATATATCCCAATGGCACTACCTTTTCTTTTAGCCCCTCCTTTATGCTGCTTCCTTCATATTTTCCCAATAAGAGAACTCTATGACCTTTTTTTATATATGAGCTGATTTCTTGTAAGATCATAGGATACTCTTCCCGCATAACAAATTCAGGAGCACCCAGAATAAAGCAGCCATCCGAAAATGATACACTGCTGTATTTGGTCGTCGAGGAAAACGGAATTATCTCTATGGATTCTCGTTTTTTAATATTTTTTTCAAATGACGCAGCATACTCCCGGATGGCATGCATTGTGGCATTATCATCTGGAATGGAAAGAGAATAATCTACTAAAAGCTGCTCCAGTTCATCTTTTGTTTTTAGCATTTTAAAATTTGCCTTACTCGGCAGGAATTGCGCAACCTCCATTCCCGGTTCTGTGATTGTCCCTGTCTTATCTACACACAGAACGTCTACCCGGGCAAGGGCTTCGATGCTTTTCATATCATGAAGAATGATATGCCTTTTCGCCAATCGCATCGTGCTTAAGGCAAGGGCAATGGTGGTCAGTAAATAAAGCCCCTCCGGTATCATTCCAATAATAGCAGCCACCATGGAAACAATGCTTTTTTGCATTGTTTCATGGTTAAGATAATATCCCTGAGAAAATAAAAGAATACCGATGGGAATAATCCCAATACCAATCCATTTTACCAGCTGATTGATGGAGCGAATCATTTCTGACTGCTCCCCATTTCCCATTGTCTTTGCCTCTGCAGTCAGCTTTGATATATATGAATCATTTCCTACCTGTTCCAGCTTTGCATAACATTGCCCGGACACCACATAACTTCCTGATAAGAGATTGCTTCCCAACGCCTTTTCAACTTCATCTGCCTCGCCGGTTAAAAGTGCTTCATTGACCTGTACACTCCCCTCAACCACAATTGCATCCGCACAGATCTGATTACCCGCTGACAGTAATACGATATCGTCCTTAACTAATTGTTCCGATTTGATCTGCTCCTGTACTCCATTTCTGAACACAATCGAGTGGGGAGCATTGATTAAATTCATCTTATCAAGTATCTGTTTCGCCCGAAGTTCCTGTACAATTCCTATTACTATATTACCTATAATGACTGGTAAAAACGTTAGATTGCGGTAAGATCCAACGTAAATCAACAGTATGGCTATTATTAAAAAAATCAGGTTAAAATACGTCAGGACATTGGACAATATTATATTTTTAACAGACTTTCCTGTTGAAATATCGGTATGATTTAACAGCCCCTGTTCAATTCTGTCAGTTACCTCGTTTTCAGTAAGTCCTCTCCACGCCATATTTTGTGTATCATTTGTCTTATCACTCATCTTGCACCTCATTATTCATTCCCTGCCGGTTTCACCAGAATCTTAGCCGCTGCAAAGTCAAACAGGCTATTGTTTCTATTAATCTGTATTTTATTGTATCAACAATATCTTAAACAACTGCGAAAACTTTATTAAAGATTTCACTATTGACTATTATGCTCCTCTATGCTATACTAAATCAGTATTATAATAAAGTTTTGATTTCGCATGTATTTGTAAGTCATTAACTGTTGATGATTTACAAGTATATGCGATTTTTAGTTTTAAGCAGAATACACAATAATTTTAAGGAGGTATCTTTTCATGAAAAAAGGTACAGTAAAATGGTTTAATGCACAAAAGGGTTTTGGTTTCATCTGTGATGAAGAAGGCAACGATATTTTCGTTCATTTCTCAGGTCTTGCTATGGAAGGCTTTAAATCTTTAGAAGATGGCCAGTCTGTTGTTTTCGAAACAATCAACGGCAACCGTGGTCTTCAGGCTGTTAACGTTCACGTCGCTTAATCTCATACAGATATACGAATCACGTCTAATTTATCCATTTTCTTCAAATACCAATTTGATAAAGTGAATTTGATAAGGTGAAAATGTACCAACTATCTGTATTTTAAAAAGTCAGAGTTATTTTTATTTATTACAGCTAAGCCAGCAGGGTTTATTCCATATTCCCGGCTGGCTCAAACTAACTATTCATAAATTAATTTTATAGATTATTAAAAATGGCGGGCCCGAATCAAATCGGATACCCGCCATAATCAGCATTAGTTACATCCACAATCATCATCATCAAAATCATGATGATGATGGCAACGA
The DNA here is from genome assembly GCA_029256305.1 of Lacrimispora sp. Classification (GTDB taxonomy): domain Bacteria; phylum Bacillota; class Clostridia; order Lachnospirales; family Lachnospiraceae; genus Lacrimispora. The sequence continues at coordinate 8,961 of JAQSYE010000046.1, forward strand.
GGATCATTACATCCTGCTCTATATCCAGCCCAGTAAGCTCTTCTTGCTTCCTCTGAGCAGTCAACTTCGTCATTGTCATCACAATTATCATTGCAATTACGATTACAATTATTATTGCAGCCATTTCCGCAACCCCAGAAGCATCCCATTGTTTACTACCCCCTTTTCATATTATAATGTATTATATGGTACATTTAGACAAGATGTGAATGGAGCAGATCCGGCATGTCCGGCTTGTTCACACAATATAAGAACATGCATATATTATTATTACAGAACGAGATATCAAAACAATACCAGGGATTGCAAATACGAGCGCAAGCCGCCGCAAATCCGCCTTACCAATGTAAAACAACTCATTTTCCGCGCTGTCAGGCTTTGTATTTCTGGTTGATGATGCGTTCTGTAAACTGCCCGATCATAAGTATGAAACCTCAGCAGGGCGAAAACCAACGCATCCTGGTTTTCGCCCTTTTCTTATTAATCCGATCTTCTTTTGGTATTCGGCCCCATACCCTCTCTTCGGGAATTGTGGGTCTGATTCTGATTTTCAACTTTTCCTTTATCTTCCTTGTAATGATTTGCTGAATTCGTTTTCTTTGTATCATCCTTTGACATTTTTATCACCTCTTAATTAATATGTCTGCACCATCCATATTTTATGCAATACTGGATTCACGCATAAATAATTCCGCCCGGTACATCCTAATTGTGAGGTGATAATCATGTCATATATAGCTCCTGCAGTCCAGGCAAAATTTGAAACTCTCTCCATTGATTTAAAAAATCAGATCCTGGGACGAAACGTGCAGATCAACAGCATTTACGACCTGATCCGTGTTCTGGAAGAAATCGTAAATGAAGGAAAATGATTCCTGTGTTAACAGCCATTGGCCGGTAAAAGCCTATGGCTGTTTTCATATACCCTGCGGACGCAAAAAAGAAATAAGGGCCGAACCCCTGAGGTACGACCCATGAAAAAATAAATATTCAATTATCTGCAGCTTCTTAAAAATGAGGAAAGCTGACGGGTATTGCAGGAACTCCTGGTATTGCAGCTATTGCCAGTACAGGATGCACCCTTCTTGCCAGTGGAAGTATTGCAGTTTGAGCTATTGGTGCTGCATCCATACTTGCTTAACAGGCTGTTTAAAGTCTGAGCGTTGCAGGATGAAGTGTAGCAGTTAGTTGTATAACAGTTAGGCAATGAACTGGAACAGGTCGCTGCCTGTGCTGTGATAGGTGTTCCTGCTACGGTTAATAAAGCTGCTGCTGCTAATACAAATGCTGGTAATTTTCTCATGGTAATATCCTCCTTATTTGTTACGCAATTGTTACATTTCCTTTACAAAATGTATAATAACATACATAAAATGGAATTACACTAGGAGAAAAATGGCAATTACCCTATCTTTTCCAGTTGATATTCATCCACTGCCAGCTTCAGGGCACCCATGATCCCCTGATTGTCATTGAGGCTTGGAAGAACAATATAATGCTCCATATCTTCAAGCTCTTTTGTTTTAATATAACCACCCAGCTGGCGGGTTACTTCTTCTCTCACCAAAGGCATGAGATGCTCCTGATGCATCACGCCGCCGCCAAGAATAATGCGCTGTGGAGAAAGCACCATAATATAATCAACAAGCGCCTGAGCAATATAGTAAGCTTCCAGTTCCCATACTTCTTTCCTGTCTGCCAGCTGTGCTCCCTTCATTCCCCATCGTGCCTCTATAGCAGGACCTGCTGCCATGCCCTCCAGGCAGTTCTTATGGTATGGGCACGCTCCCTCAAAGGAATCTTCCGGATGCCTGGCAAGTAGCAGATGTCCTCCTTCCGGATGAAGCATACCGTGAAGAAGCTTTCCATTGGAAATAATGCCGGCTCCCACGCCAGTTCCTATGGTGATATACATACTATTCTCAAGCCCCTTTGTAATACCCCAGGTGGCCTCTCCAAGAGCAGAACCATTGACATCGGTATCAAACCCCACCGGCACCTTTAAAGCCTCTTTAAATGCTCCCACAATATCATAGCTCAGCCATGCAAGCTTTGGTGTGGTGGTAATATAACCATAAGTCTCTGAATTCCTATTAAGATCGATGGGACCAAAACATCCAATACCCAACGCTTCGATTTCCTTGTCTCTAAAATGTTCAATCAGTTTGGGCATGGTAATCTCTGGCGTCTCCGTCGGTATGGAAACCCGCTCAAAAATCTCGCCGTTCTCATTGCCTATGGCACAAACCATCTTTGTGCCTCCTGCTTCTAATGCACCAAGTCTCATAACTTCTCCTCCTGTTTTATTCGGGATTGGAACAGATGATGGACATCTTTCCCTCGAATCTGCACTCTCTGTTCTTTGCCGGTATAATAAAATTCTGACCTGCTTCCAATGGAATTCCATTGATGCTGCCTTTTCCACTTATCACACTCACATTGGTAAAATACCTGGTAAACTCTTTTGTAAACACCCCTTCAATCTCATACTTGTCCACGGAGTAGTACTTACAGGTTATTAAATGTGTATGCACGGCTCCCGATAGCTTCTCAGTCACAGCTGCCACCTGATTCTCTTTAAACGGAGCTCTGATGGTGGCAATACTCTGTTCTACATGCAGCTGTCTTGGTTTCCCGTCTGAGAGGCGGTCGTAGTCATAGACACGATAAGTGATATCACTGCTTTGCTGAGTCTCAAGGATTAAGGTTCCGCCCTTGATCGCATGGACGCATCCTGGATTAATCTGAAAAAAATCTCCTTTTTTAACGGGAACAGTCCGTATAAATTCCGACCACTGATGGTTTCTTATCATAGACTCCATCTCATCCCGTTCTTTTGCATTATGGCCGACCACGATCTGTGTATCCGGCTCACAGTCCAGAATATACCAGCATTCTGTCTTTCCCAGAGAGCCATTCTCGTGAATTTTCGCATAACTGTCATCGGGGTGCACCTGAATACTTAAGTCATTCTTCGCATCAATGATTTTAACCAGAAGAGGAAACTGTTCTCCGGGATAAAAGCCGAATATCTCAGGTTTATCCTTCCACAAACGGCTTAAAAGCTTACCGTCATAAATTCCTCCGGCAATCTGACATTCCCCATTCTTATGAGCACTGATTGCCCAGCATTCCCCTGTTGTATCACTTGGTATGTCATATCCAAATACCTCCCGAAGCTTATCACCGCCCCAGATGGCTTCCTTAAAAACCGGTTCCAGAAATAAAAACTCCATCACTCTTCCTCCTTATGTGTCAACCAAGTATGCTTACTGTCTATATTTTACATGAATATCAGGAAAAGGAAAAGAAATATTTGAAGTTATAAAGAATCTTTTCCATATACTTCAATCTGGGTAAGTGCAGGGAATGGGGAAGGATCATCTGCTTTTATTAAATGGCTCAGCTTCATCCAGATAATATTCTTCTTTTCCAGTGCAAATACGTGTGGTTTTACGCTCTTTTCCATTTTCACAACCTCTTTCGATCCGTCTGAAAATGTGAAGGTGGCTTCCACCCACCAGTTATCGTGAGGGAAATCAGCACGGGTATACAATGCGATCTGGTCAAAATCCACTTCCCGCCCAAAATCCAGAGTAATCTCTGCATCATCCTGGCGGTTAATTCCCCATGATTCATACGGCCACTCTCCATGGGATTCATTGGCAAGAACACCATCAATGGCATTGCGTGCTGCAAAAACAGCCTCTCCTCTCGTTTCCACATTCGCATAAGCATGAGGAAAGCAGCCGGTATCACCATGTTGATCCATAATATTGACTGCAAGATTGCGGTACTTCTTCGCCTCTTTTGCACCCGCTTTTCGAATGGTAAGGTAATGCCTTGTTCCGGTAAATGCCTTAGGATTATAAGATACTTTTTTATCTCCAAATGGTATGGTAAAAATCACTTCCGGTTTTGTTAAATAGACAAAGGATTCATCCATACAGTCATCCACCCGGATTACATAATGGGCACCGGGCTGGTCTGTCTTACAAAGTATCATATCTCCTTCTTCATACTCTCCTTCATATACCAGGACCGCCCGATCTTCTCCTGTTGCAAAAGCTTTTATCGTATCATCGGACCCCTTTACAGTAATAGATACACTGGTCATCATTCGTCCTCCTGCTCTTCCTGTTCAAAATAGTCTTTATACTCTACTTCAATCTGATGTTTCATACGTTTCATGCTGTAAGTCAAGTGTTCTCTAAGGGATTGTTCCAGACCTTCAATGTCCTTTTTCTCCAGCAATTCAAACAGTTCCGTGTGCTCTCTGATAATCCTTGTAAAATCAGTTTCTGTCACAAAATCAAGCATTCTGAATCTGGTATAATGAAGCTGCTGCGCCTGTATCATATCCCAGAGCTTGCGTTTTCCCGTAGCCCGATACCAGATGGCGTGCATCTGTGCATCCATGCGGTAAAACTGCTCCGGTTCAAAGCCTTTTTCCAGTATAAGCGCCTGCTGCCTGCGGATCATATACCGGACCTCTTCTATCCATAGTGGAGTCGCCATATTGGCAAAATCACGCATAACCATGGTTTCCACGGCAACGCGCATATAAATCATCTGTTTGATGGTATCCAGATTAAGAAGCGTCACCTGCGTACCAGAATAGGGTACGGATATGACAAACCCCTGCTCCTGCAACTTTCTTACTGCTTCTCTTACAGGAGTCCTGGATACACCAAACCGTTCGCAAATCTCATTCTCACTTATCATCTGTCCGGGCTTTAATTCCAGGTCCAGAATCTCCTGTTTTAAAGTTTCAAACACCAGGTCGCCACGGTTTTTATAGGTCTTGGTTTTTCCTTCCATTGAACCCTCTCCGTCCTTAAATTTTAAACATAAAAAATAAAATATGCCATGACCCCCGCCTGTAAAGGGCGGGCATCATGGCCATGTTTATCCCATCTGGGATTTCCCTGTAAGGGCATGCAATTACTGTGGCTGTTTACCAATGTAAGCTAAAATACCGCCGTCAACGTAAAGAATATGTCCATTGACAAAGTTGGAAGCATCAGAAGAGAGGAATACTGCAGGACCTGCAAGATCCTCAGCCTCACCCCAGCGTCCTGCCGGTGTCTTAGCAATAATGAACTGGTCAAACGGATGTCTGGAACCATCTGACTGAACCTCACGCAGAGGTGCAGTCTGTGGTGTTGCAATATAACCAGGTCCGATACCGTTACACTGAATGTTGAATTCGCCGTACTCAGAAGCAATGTTCTTTGTCAGCATCTTCAATCCGCCCTTTGCTGCTGCATAAGCAGATACTGTCTCGCGACCAAGCTCAGACATCATGGAGCAGATGTTAATAATCTTTCCGTGTCCTTTTTTGATCATTGACGGAATAACTGCTTTTGCTACGATAAACGGAGCATTTAAGTCGACATCAATTACCTGTCTAAACTGTTCTGCTGTCATATCACACATAGGAATACGTTTGATAATACCTGCGTTATTAAACAGGATATCGATTACTCCTACTTCACTTTCTATCTGAGCAACCATGGCATTAACGCCTTCTTCGTTTGTTACATCACAAACATATCCGTGAGCAGTAATGCCCTCTTCTTTGTAGGCTGCGATTCCTTTGTCTACTAATTCCTGCTTAATATCATTAAAAACGATGGTAGCGCCAACTGCCGCAAGAGACTTCGCAATCGCAAAGCCGATACCATAAGAAGCGCCTGTTACAAGTGCAACTTTTCCTTTAAGAGAAAACTGGTCTGTAAAGTTATCCATAATGATGATTCTCCTTTGCTTTTATTCTGGTCAGTTATTTCGTCATTAGAATATTAGGTTTGTATTCAAATATTAAAGTTTGTATACAAATTCTATGACTTGTATTTATGCTAACACAGCACAATTATTTTTTCAATATACATATTAGACAAAGTACGCAATTTTTATTTAGTTATAATTTTCCAAATACTGGATTTGCCCAAAATAAAAAGTTCCGGTCTTCAAAAAATGAAAATCGGAACTTTTCGTTCACTGAATTATTTGCATCCGCATCCGGAATCTGTAGATCCCATTACAGAACCGCCGTAGGTTTTTCCACAACCGTTGGCACTCCAGAATCCATCACGGAATCCGGTCTCATAACCATCTTTAAAGCCGCATGCATATCCCTGACGATAACACATGTTCATACTGCCGTTTCCAGTTGTCGCATCACTGACATCACTGCACTTATCATTGCATTTGTTATTACAAGTATTTGCATTGCTATTTCCGCTTGGGCAATTACAGTTGCAATTGCATCCGTTATTCCAATTATTACAACTCATTTTCATTTACTCCTAAATTAATCAGTTCGTAATATATCTTATGCCCAAGTCTTTCATATGTGAGTTAATATGGTGAAATTTTCACTTTAACGCCATCATTTTTCTATTTTTAAACTCCTGAGCTTTTCCCTCATTCCAGTCATTTACGGGACGGTAGTATCCCGCTATTCTGCTGTAAATATCCGCCTTCTCGCCACACTTCGGGCAGATCTCCTGCTCTCCCGGCAGATAGCCGCAGTTTCGACAGACCGAGTATACGGGCGTAAATGTAAGGTACGGAATCTCATACTGTTCTGTCATACGCTTTAATGCATCTCTGACGGTCTGATAGCCCTCTTCCTCCCTTTCCATATAAACAGAAAATACAGTACCTGCCGTATAAAGGGGCTGAACCTGATTCTGTATGGTAAGTGCCTGAGAAAGACTGCCTCCCCAGTCCGCCGCCAACTTCGTGCTGTTGGTGTAATACGGAACAACTGAATTGGCACTGGCAGATTTTATCTCAGGAAGCTCTTCTCTGTCTATCAGCGCCAACCGGTATGCTGCTGATTCAGCGGGAGTTGCTTCAAGGCTGAACAGGTTTTTATACTGAATCTGATATTCAATCAGCTTTTCCTTTAAATACTCCATCACATCTACTGCAAACGCCTGAGTCCGTTCCGATTCCATTCCAGCCCCCAGCCATTGTGCATTCTTTCCAGCTTCATTCATACCCACAATGCCGATAGATGAGAAATGATTGGCGAATTGTTCCAGATAACAGGCCGTATAGGGGTAAAGGCCATTTTTCAAAAGTTTGGTAACCACTTTTCTTTTAATATCAAGAGATCTGGCAGCAAGATCTGCCACCCGGTCCAAGCGACGGTAAAAATCAGCTTCATCAGAAGCCAGATAAGCAATTCTTGGCAGATTAAGCGTTACAACTCCTATGGAACCTGTATGTTCTCCATATCCGAAAAAACCGCCTGCCTTATTGCGCAGCGTTGAAAAATCAGAAATACTTTGGGGCGTGAAGGCTCGCACGTCTCCTGGAGTGAGGTTACCTTTTATATAATTGGAAAAGTAGGGAGTTCCATAATGGGATGCCAGGGTAAATAACAAGCGATTTCTTTCACTATCAGACCAGTCGAACTCCTTTGTTACCCCAAAAACCGGAATCGGATACTGAAATCCCATTCCTCCTGAATCCCCTTCCAGCATTGTTTCTAAAAATGCACGATTCACCATATCCATCTCTGTCTGACAGTCTCCGTAGGTAAAATCCATATGTTTCCCGCCGACTATGGCTTTTTGAAACTTCATATCCTCCGGTACCGTTAAATCAATGGATATATGTGAAAATGGTGCCTGGGTTCCCCATCGGCTTGGAGTATTTACTCCAAATACAAAGGCTTCCATACATTTTTTAACTTTATCGTAGCTCAGTTTGTCCGTTTTAACAAACGGGGCCAGATAAGTATCAAAGGATGAAAATGACTGGGATGCCGCCCATTCATTCTGCATAATGCCAAGAAAATTGACCATCTGATTGCACAGTGTAGCCAGATGCTTCGCCGGTGAAGCGGTGATCTTCCCGCTGATTCCGCCCAGTCCATCCAACAAAAGCTGTTTTAATGACCAGCCACAGCTATAGCCTGTCAACATGGAAAGATCATGGATATGTATCTCACCATGATTATGAGCATCTGCTATCTCCCGGTCATAAATTTCTGAAAGCCAGTAATTTGTGGTAACTGCTCCGGAATTATTGAGAATAAGACCGCCCACCGAATAGGTGACCGTTGAATTCTCTTTCACATGCCAGTCCTCTACTTTTACATACTGGTCCACCACATCTTTGTAGTCCAGGGTGGTGCTGCCTAAGTTTCTGATTTTTTCCCTCTGTTTCCGGTAGAGAATATAAGCCTTTGCCACTTCTGTATATCCGGTTTCTTCCAGGACTTTTTCCACACTGTCCTGAATGTCTTCCACTGGAATACGCTCTGTTTGAATCTTATTTTGAAAATCAGAAGCTACCCTTACTGCCAGAAGCTCTACAATGCTGTCTGTATAATACTTACCTGTTGCCTCAAAGGCTTTCTTAATTGCTTCCCCGATCTTGGATAATTCAAATCCTGTGACCGTTCCATCCCTTTTTACTACATTCAACACGCTCATACACACCCCTTTATTCATTCACCTGATAAATCATGATGCGGTCTCTGCTTTTTAGCTCCTGCTGGAAGTATCCACTTTCACCATTGACCTCCAATACCACTTTCCCAGTGAGATTTTTAAAATCAAGACCGGAATATTCCAGCATGTCCATAAGATAGTAAGGACTCTGATTGGGTTTTATTGGAAAAGTCACGGGTCTGTCATTTAAAAAAAATGTGATTTTCCCATTGCTTTTATGAGAAGCTGCATCGGAAGAATCAGCTACATCGGAACGCGCGTCCAGTTTTAAAAGCTGCTCTTTATCAATCTTTATTCCTGTAGACGCCATCTGCGCCGGTGGAGTTAAAATCCCCGGAACATTCTGAGGAACAGGAACTGGCTCATGAAGCAGGCTTTCTTCTTCTTCGTCATCATACCATTCTTCCTCAGCCGGAATCTCATCCTTCTGGACTGCTTCTATTACAATAATGTCTCCCGTCTTCAACGGTACATTCTCTTTCGCCTCGATTCCATTCACGAGAATCTTCTTTCCAGCTCCCGGCTTTTCAATAGTGGAAAGCATGGCAGATGCGCTCTTTCCGTGACTGGCAGGCACAAATACAATCCAGTCCTCTGCACTTACCTGATCAGAAAGCTGAGCTTCGTCTCCGTTTAGCGTGAGAACAGATGGTTCTGCCTTCTCTCCGTAAAAAACGGTCCTCTTGCCGTTTACGTTGACAACCAGATTCTGACCGGAACGTCCGATCATATCCTGGTAGTTGTAACCGTTCATCATTAAAACATCCATAACCGTAAAGGTTCCGCCGCGGAAAAGCTTCGCAGGGCGATCATTTAAAATAACCCGAAAACCGTCATTGACAATATTAAATCCTGCAGAAATGACGATCCCAAGAGGAGTCGCATATTCCGGATTCTCCAGATCGTATTCGTCGGAATAGGCGTTTATCTTAAAATTATTGCCTGCTATGGCCACGCGCTTGGAATCTATTTTTAAATGTTCTACAATGCCCTCTATCAGCCCTGACAGCCTGCTGCCGCCGCCTGCCAGAAATACTGCTGACGGCATGCCGCCGTTAACCTCAAGGATCTTTTCCGAGATCTCCTGACAAAGTCTGGATGACGCCTCTTTGATACTGCCAAAAATAGCTTCCCTGGTGACCGTCTGCTCAAAACCAAGAATATCCGTAAAGTTGAGCTCCTCTGCATCGTCAATCTGGGATTTAATTTTCTCGGCAGTTGTAAAATCCACTAAGTATTCTTTCATAATGGATTCTGTTATTTCATCTCCTGCAAGTATGGCCATGGTATAACCAGTAACACTTCCATCCCGACAGACAGCGATATCAGAGGTACCCGCACCGATATCCACCATAGCCAGGTTAAGCAAACGGATACTTTGCGGAATGGCAGCATTAATGGCTGCGATCGGCTCCAAAGTAAGGCTTGCCACCTCCAGACCGATCTTATGCATGGCAGAGTACAGGCTTTCTACAACCTCAGTGGGAAGAAATGTGGCAATGATATCCGCCTTTAATACACGTCCATGGTGATCGATTAAGTTAGAAATCATGTAGTTATCCAGGAAATATCTGCTTACGGTATAACCAACCAGATAAAACTGTCTGTCAGTATCCCGCCCTTCCCGGTTCATAAACTGCTTTTCTGCTTCGCTGATAGCTCCCGCTTCCAGTCTGCTGACTGATTCTGCATCGATTTTCTGAGCTCTGGAAAGCTCCATCTCATGGGTTACGCTTTCTGTCCTTAGCGCTCTTCCCGCAGCTGCCACACAAACCTTTAACAGCCTGCAGCCCAGCTTCTTTTCCAGTCTTTCTTTCACCTGACCGGCAATTTTGGCAACCTGATCAATATCTTCGATCTGTCCGTCAATCATCGCCCGCTTCGTATGCTCGGCTCTCTCTATGGCAACGATATGTATTCTGTCCCCATCCGGCATCCCTACCATGCCAATGATGCTTCTGGTTCCAATATCCAGCGCGAAAATAGCCTGATCCGGAAGTGTATCTGTCAAAATGCTATTTCTGTTATCCATAAATAATGCCCCATCCTCTTTCCTATTTGTCTTTATTTTACTAGTATAAGAGATCTCCGTCAATCGAATAAAGGAATTTTTTGTTGAAAAAGAAAGATTTTTGATACAAAATAACTGATATACATATGAAAAACATTGGATTTGTTACCATAAAACCAGTCCTGTTTTATGTGTTTCATACGGCCTGTTTCCTATAACTCTAATGGTTCTCCAGTTCATATGACGGGTGATACAGCCCTGTAGGGGCATAATATTTCTTGCCAA
>JAQSYE010000274.1 GCA_029256305.1 Lacrimispora sp.
TGCTTGCCAATTGTTCTCTTTTGTTAATGATTGCCGGATTTTTATTCGTGTTATTCAAAGACAGAAAGAAATTAAAGGAACGACTTCCGATCATTGCGCTATTCGTTATTTTCATAGCCCTGTGTATTGGCTCTTCAAGCGTTACCATTCGTGTGGAAACCAGATGGATCTACGTTTCCATGACTGCCGCATGGCTGTTTGCCGCATATTTATGCGGAGAAACAGTACCGCTAAAAGAGGGACATATACTTTCTGCAAAGCCTCTTTTATACTGTGGTCTGTTTGTGCTTTACGTACTTTTCATGTCTCCCGTTGAAAGCTTTTACCGCGGGACTTACGATAATCTTTACTACTGGTCTTCCCAGCTGCGTTACAATTCTCTGGCGGAAGAAACCTATGGAAAGTATGGAAACGATATATTCGGCAAAAGGATTTATATTATTGGCAATACTTATGAAATGAGCGATTTCACAGCCCGCACCTTTTTTAAGACGTTTGACAGCAAACGTCTGGCGGAAGGGACAGAAGTCACATTTATTGATTCCATCAGAGACATTGGACTGGTAGCTCCCAATATGCTGATCCTGCGGGAAGATCCGGCGCATAATGCGTTTCAGGATGTGACTTCATTTGTAAAAGATCTAAAATTCCAACGGGTTTACGGCAGCTACGAAGACGGCTGGCTGGATGAAGACGCAATGATCAGAATCATGGCAGGAAAAGATGGTAAAATCAAACTGAAGTTCTATTATCCCGGCGTCATAACCGGATTGGAGCACATTACCGTTATGGTAGATGGAGAAGAAAAAACGGTGGTGTCTATTGATTCCAGCACTGCAGCCGCAGACATCGATGTCCCCCCATATAAAGTTTCAGAATTAAGGTTTGAAAGTAACTTTTACTACCAGACGGCATCGGAACAGCGGAGCAAAAAGCATCTGGCAGTCGTTGCTGAAATTACAGCCGATTAAGTGACAGAGGTGAAATGATGAAACAAAAATACCTTTACTATACAGTCCCTCTCCTGGGAACAATATTCTGCCTCTGGTACATCTTTACAGCTAGCTGTGACGGGATCTACTCAGACTATGTCCGTCTGGTAAACAGCTATCTTCCTAATGTGTTTAATCCAGGACTGTTTTTTGTACCGGATATCCTGACTCGTATCCCAGTCAACTATCTGGCAAGGATCATTAATGTAACCTTCTTTGATTACAACATCATGTTTGACCGGGTACTAGGCGTACTTGCACTGGGGCTTTCCGGTGCCGCCATTACTGCCTACTGCGTTCGTAAGAAGCTTTCATTTGGCTGGTTTCTGGTACTAATGGCGGTGTTATTCAGCCTGAATAAATGGGAGATGTTAAATAACGGAAGCGGATTTGCCCATTTTCTGTCATTTGCTCTTTTCTACTGGCATTATGAAGTTTTTGACCGTGTATGGAGCGGGAGTGACCGCGTTTCGGACCGGATCTGCCTGATTGTAATCCCGTTCATGACAACCCTTCTTGTGGCAGGGCCGTATTGTGCCATCTATTCTGTGACCGTGCTCTTATCCTGCATCATGCTGTTCTTCCATCAACGGAGGAAACAGGGATTTTGGTCGGTCATTTACGGACTTTGTGCACTGATCCCGTTTCTTCTATATCTATGGAGCAATCGTTATGCAGTAGAAGACCATGCTGCGCCTGCGACGGTGTCGCTCCTTACCCAACTTATGGATACTCCCGGATTTTTTATCCGGTTTTTTGTGAAATCATTTTCTTCCATGATAATCGAGGGAGAGAGGGCAGAAGAGATCTTTCGTACCAATGGCGCTCCTGGTGATTGCATTCTATGTGCTGGCACTGTGGTATACCTGGTATTATCGTCTTTATGAAGAAACCATTCTCCCGGTTATCTTAATTATATCCGGAGGGTTAAATCATGTACTGATTGTACTGTCAAGATGGATCTTTCTACTGGAAAACTACGGTCTCAGCTCCAGATATGCCCTCCAGTTTCAAACCGGTATACTTGGAATTATTCTTACCTTTGCGCTGCTTTTCAGAAAGAGGAGATACCGGGTGGGTTCTGGTGTAAAGCTGGCTGCGGGTATTGCCTGTTTTGTATTTCTTACAGGAAATTGTTATACCACCTATATAGAGATAAAAAAAGCTCCTCATCGCCTGGCTTCTTATGAAAAAAGAGCGGAACTGGCTTTAAAGTTTGAACAGCTGACTGACGATGAGCTTCGTGCTAATTTCGAATATCGGCTCAGCAGAGAGGACAGCGGACAGAAAGTGAGAAGTGCACTGACTATATTAAAAGAAAATGGTTACAGTGTATTTCGAGAGGGTAACCAGTAGCTAAGGAGTTACAACGAAGAGTTGGCACTTGACCGGTTCTATGAGGAAACGGCCAGTATTTTGAAAAAACTAGACTGGGACTATGAGCTTATCTTCGTTAATGACGGAAGCCAGGATCAGACGCTTTCCGTACTTACCCGTCTGTCGGAGTTAGATGAGGGGGTAAAGGTGATAAGCTTCTCCAGAAATTTCGGACATGAAGCAGCCATGATTGCAGGGATGGATTACAGTCAGGGTGATGGAATTGTGTGTATGGATGCAGATTTACAGCACCCACCGGAATATTTGCCTGAGATTGTGAAAAAACTGGAAGAGGGTTTCGATGTAATCAACATGGTCCGTACCAAAAATGAATCCGCAGGCTGGTTCAAAAATATCGCATCCTCTGCATTCTATCGCCTGATCAATGTACTTTCTGATGTAAAATTTGAGCCCAATGCTTCTGATTTTTTTGCGGTTTCAGGGAAAGCGGCGAAGGTGCTTAAAGATAATTACAGGGAAAAAGTCCGTTTTCTAAGAGGATACGTACAAAATATTGGATTTCACAGGACGACGATTGAATATGAAGCCAGAACCCGGGTCGCAGGAGAGAGCAAATATAATATAAAGAAATTAATTGCATTTTCCATAAATACCATTATGTGTTTTTCCAATCTCCCTCTAAAACTTGGGATTTATGCTGGCTGCGGTGCCGGAATTCTGGGAATTATCATGATGATTTATACCATATGGAGCTGGGCAAGAGTGGGAACCCCCAGCGGGTATGCAACGATTATCGTTTTATTATGCTTTATGTTTGCGGTCCTGTTTTTGATTGTTGGTATTATTGGAAATTATATTGCGATATTGTTTGCGGAATTAAAGGACAGGCCGATTTATATTGTTGAAGAGACCAAAAACGTACATTGATTCCCTTTTCCCGAAATGATATAATGAACTTAGGATTATTATTGTTCCCTGGAGAGGGAAAGGAAACAAATGCTAAAGTATAAACCGTATGAGAAACTTGAGCTTACGGACGATTTTATGTTTTCCTATGTGATGCGCAATAATGGGGAATTGTGCAGACAGCTTTTGGAAAGCATATTAAATTCCCCCATAGAAAGAATTGATTTTATCAGTTCACAGGAAACCATTGATACTTACGCATCAGCAAAGGGCGTAAGACTTGATGTATTTGCTAAAAGCGGTGATAGGAGTTTTGATGTGGAACTTCAGACAACAAACAAAATAGATATGCCGCAAAGGAGCAGATACTATCAAAGTCAGATGGATACGGCCATGCTTCAAAAAGGACAGATGTATAGGGAACTGAGTGACAGCTACATCATATTTCTCTGTACCTTTGATCCCTTTGGGTATGGACAGTATATTTACAGTTTCCAGAACAGATGCGTAGAGTTGCCGGCAATAGGACTAAACGATGGAGCTTATAAAGTATTCGTTAATGCCCAGGGCACTCATGGAGAAATTGGAGATGAATTAAAAGAATTCCTATGGTTTTTGAAATCGCCTGGCAAATTTCAGGCAGGAGCAAAAGGAACGTTGGTAAAGAAGGCAATCATTGGTGTGGAAGAAGGACGCAGAAATGAAGAATGGAGGTTGATCTATATGACGCTGATGACTAAGTTCGATGAACTTCTGGCAGAAGGGAAGGAACAGGGATTAGCAGAAGGATGGAAAGAAGGATTGCTTCAAGGGATACTGGAAGGAAGGCAAGAGGGAAGACAAGAGGGAAGACAAGAGGGAAGACTGGAAGGAATGGCGGAAGGTGAAACCCGATTTGCACGTCTTGCTGAAATTTTATTGTTGGAAGGAAAGCCAGATGTCTTGCAAAGATCTGTTTCAGATACAAAATTTCGTGAACAACTGTACTTAAAATATAAATTATTTAAGTGAAGATAAAATCAAAAAATAAGAAAGGCCTGGGAGTTTGCCAATTCCCAGGCCTTTTCCTATATAATTATTTAATGTATTCCAGGTCCAATCTCCCTGCCAGGAGCAGTTTCGCTTGCAGTTCCTGAATTACCGGAGTTTGTATTGCCTGTCTCAGTAGAATTATTCTGTGGTGTTGTGGTACCAGGTGTGGCAGGTTGGGTTTCTCCAGTCGTCTCCTGAGTCGTCTCAGCAGGAGTTAATGTGCAGATACCGCTTGCATCTGCTGTATAAGAGGTGCCATCTACAACAAAGGTTACTGATACGTTCATTTTACCATCAGAAGGATTTAAATAATACTGCTTGCCATTTACCGTTATCATACCCGATGCCATAACGCCGCTTTCTCCAAAATAATACCAGCTGCCGTCTACCTGTCTCCAGCCAACGGTCATCTTGCCTGATGAGTTGCTTAAATAGTACTTAGCACCACGATCATCCAGCCAGCCGGACTGCATCTTGCCATCGCTTGTCAGGTAATACCAGCTTCCGTCAGCATTGACCCATCCGGTGCTCATGTTGCCGTTGGTATTGAAGTAATACCAACTGTTATCCAACTGCTTCCATCCGGAAGTGGCACTGCCGTCTTCCGCCATGTAATATTTAGACATTCCGTCTGTATGCCAGCCGGTTACCATGGAACCGTCATTATTTAAATAATAGCGTTTGTTATTGAAGTCAAGCCAACCAGTTGACATAACACCACTATCCTGTAAGAAGTACCGTTTTCCGTTTAGATCAAGCCAGCCAGTCTTCATTTGCCCGGAAGTATCACTCATGTAGTAATGCTGTCCATTTAAATCAACCCATCCGGTAGCCATGGAACCATCAGAATTCAAGTAATATTTAGCACTGTTATCCAGCAGCCATCCGGTATTCATGGTTCCTCCAGCATTGAAGAAATACCATTTATCAGAAAGCTGTTTCCATCCGGTAAACATACGACCGTTGGTATCATCAAGATAGTAACGCTGCCCATCTTTATCAAACCATCCGGTAGAAGCCTGACCATCATTGTTCATATAAAACCAGCCTGTTCCGTCGTTGATCCAGGCGTTCTTCTGCATGGAGTAGTTCTGATAATAGTAAGTCCTGTCTCCGATTTTTCTCCAAAGATTGCCTGGAATCTTGGGAGTTAAGTCCTGATACAGAAAATCAATATCCACATTTCCGTTAATTCCCTGAATCTGTCCGGTACTGGTGACCTGCCACATAGCGGGATTCTGGTACGTATGCTTTGCTTCATAGCGGGCAACCCATATGTCATATTTCATCTGTGATAAATCAATCTTATTCGACAGCCAGTAATCATTGGCGTAGACAAGGGGATGGTACCCGGCTTCCCTTATGCGGTCACAGAACGCATTAATGATCTGACTTACCTGATAAGGAGGGAGAGTTCCCAGTGTGGAACTGTCTTCTGCATCAAATGCGATAGGAAAAGAAATGGGATAGTCCTTAACAAGATCCAGAACAAAGTCAGCCTCTGCTCTTGCCATATCCTCGGTGGTAGCCAAGGAGTAGATATAGGCGCCAACCTTCAGGCCTGCCGCTGAGGCACCCTGCACATTTGTGTGGAAATTAGGATCAATCACACCTTTGGAACGAGTTCCAAGCATTACGAAACTGACATCATTGGCAGCAACCGCTGCCCAGTCCACAGTCCCCTGCCAGCGGGAGACATCAATTCCTCTGGCAATTGCCTCATTTATGACTGTGCCGTCTTTTAGCTGATAATAACCATTTACCCGTTCGTAGGTTGCTGCCTGAGTGTTTATTACCGGGTAGAATCCGGCCGACATGCCGACCAAAACGCTGAGTGCAGCAGTGGCAAAACGCATGCTGATTTTCGTGTGTCTCAATGTAATATCCTCCTTTGTTCCTTAAGTATTATTAAGAAAATGAATCCTATGTACTGAAAAAGACCCAAAAAATATGTGTGGGAATCTGCGGAAAGTGCAGATTCCCACACAGAAAAAGTCCGATCAATGATCAACCTGGTCCGTTGGTTAATCCAGGTGCTAACTGATAGGTATCACTGCCGGAAGAATTGGATGTTCCACCCGGCGTGTCATTAGACTGACTGGTGGGAGGGCTGCTTAAATTATTCACTCCTGTAGATGAACCGCCTGGTCCTCCGGAACTCGTCGTAGAGGAGTTTCCAGG
>JAQSYE010000275.1 GCA_029256305.1 Lacrimispora sp.
CATGTGACAGAAGAAATCAATGCTTTTTTTCACTGTTAAAACCTGGATTACTATCTTGACACTTTTTATTCTGAATGTTATAGTTACAAATATAAACTGTAATCAAAAATAGTACAGAAACAACGAATCGGCTGCTACAAACTGGCGAGTAAAGCATCATTTATAGGAGGTAATCATTTGGGATTTTCGATTGATATGAGTGTTCCGGTATTAACCGTATTTTTACAGGGAATTGTAAGCTTTTTTTCGCCCTGTGTGCTGCCTTTAATTCCTCTTTATATTGGCTATCTGTCAGGGGGAACCGGAGTTACAGGTGAAGATGGACGTATCTACTATAAGCGAAGCAAGGTTATGTTACATACTGTTTGTTTCGTGATTGGTATCAGCTTTACTTTCTTTCTTCTGGGAATCGGTGTCTCAGCACTTGGAAGTTTCTTTAAAACCAATCAGCTTTTATTTGCCAGACTGGGCGGTATTCTGGTATTCATGTTTGGATTATATCAGCTGGGATTCTTAGGAAGCTCTTCCTTACTGGGAAAGGAGCGCAGGCTGTCAGTTTCGTTTGACAAACTTGCCATGTCTCCCTTAACGGCCCTTCTCATGGGATTTACCTTCAGTTTTGCATGGACACCCTGTGTGGGGCCTGCGCTGGCCAGCGTGCTGATCATGGCGGCATCCGCCACCACCAAGACACTGGGATTTGTGCTGATTGGAGTTTATACACTGGGATTTGTACTGCCTTTTCTGGCAGTTGGATTTTTCACTACCTCTGTTCTTGAGTTTTTCAAGACACACCGCAACGTTGCCCAAAATGCGGTTAAAGTCGGCGGAGTGCTGATGGTTATTATGGGATTACTGATGTTTACCGGAAAAATGAATTCTGTGACCGGTTATCTTTCTTCTGTAAAATCTCCATTTACTCAGGAGTCAACAAAGCCGGCAAAAGAGACAGAACCATCAAAGGTGGAAACGGTGCCTGAAACTGCAGAGGAATCTGCCACAGCGGCGACGACTGATTCGGAATCACAATCAGAGGAAACCAAGGATGGGGAAAATCAGATTCTTCCGGCCATTGATTTCACCTTGACTGACCAGTTTGGCAAGACGCATTCCCTATCTGATTATAAAGGGAAAACCATCTTTTTGAATTTTTGGGCGACCTGGTGTCCGCCCTGCAGGGCAGAGATGCCGGATATACAGAAAATATATGAGACCTACAGCACAGAAGGCGATGACGGGTTGATTGTCCTTGGAGTGGCTGCTCCCGGTTATGGGCAGGAAAAGGATGAGGAGGGAGTCAAAAAATTCTTAAAAGACAATGGATACACCTATCCGGTTCTCATGGATACCAATGGAGAATTATTCGACGCATATGGGATATACTCCTATCCAACTACCTTTATGATTGACCGGGATGGCAATGTATTCGGTTACGTAAGCGGACAGTTATCAGAAGACACCATGAAGAGTGTTATACAACAGACATTGAAAGGAGTAAGAAACTGATATTATGGATAAAAACAGGGCCAGAAGAAAACGTGAAAGAAGAAATCGTGAAATCGTTTATGGATTATTGCTAATAGCTGCCCTGTTAACGGCTGGTACATTATATGGCTTTGGAAACAGCAAAAAAATCAAAGATTCTGACAGCAGCCAGGTGATCACGGAAACAAAAGAAACAGAAACAGTTCCGGATAAAGCACTGGTATCAGCCAGGATCGGAAAGACAAATCTTTCCGGGCTGACTGTGAAAGAGGCGAAGGATGCCATAGAAGAATCTTATCAGTGGGGAATGACAGTCACTGACGGAACAGATGCAGTTGTAATAGATGACATAGTAAGCGGACAGCTGGAGACTATATTTAAACAGCTGAGTGAAACTCCGGCAGATCAGCCACAGGATTATCAGCTTGATTACGATTCCATGAAGGAAGCTTTTAAAAAGCAGGCAGAAACCCTAGCAAAGCGCTGGAACAAGAACGGAGTCAATTCTGAAGTAGAATCCTTTGACCAGAAAACAGGAGCATACAGTTATACAAAAGAGCAGAACGCGGAAGTACTGGACCAGGAGAAACTTGTCACGCAGCTTTTAAATGCCGCGAAAGAAGAGAATTTTCAGGAAGAGATTCCGGCTGAATTTACACTTAAGGCACCCGATAGAACTCAGGCACAGGCAAAAGAACAGTATAAGCTTATTGGGACTTTCACCACGAAAACCACCTCCAATAAGAACCGGAATCAGAATATCAGCCTTGCTGTCAATGCGATCAATGGCGTGGTCTTAAAGCCTGGTGAGGAATTCTCCTTTAACAATACCACAGGAAATCGTACCAGTAAAAAGGGATATCAGCCCGCAGGCGCATACAGAAACGGAGTTTTGATTGAGGAGCCGGGAGGTGGCGTATGTCAAGTGTCCACCACACTGTATCACGCAGTAATAGAAAGTGGGTTTAAAACCACGGAACGCAACTCCCACAGCTTTGCTCCTTCCTACGTGGAAAAGGGGCAGGATGCCATGGTCAGCTTTGATGGCTATGCGGGACCGGATTTAAAATTTATCAACACCGGAAGTGCTGGCATAGTTTTGAGGGCATCTTTAGAGGGAACTACTTTAAAAATCTCTGTGGTTGGGATTCCGGTTCTGGAAGACGGAATGAAGGTAACAATTCGTTCAGAAAAGATAAAGGATTCCGACCCCCTTCCAATTACCTATGAGGAAAATACAGCGCTGCCTTTTGGAACTGAGAAGGTAGTGGATAAAGGAACCATCGGCGGATATTTTAAAAGTTACCGGGTAGTGAAGAAGGGCGACGCTGTAATTAAGGAAGAGCCGCTTCATAACAGCAGCTATAAAGGGAAACCCGAAGTGATTCAGAGGAATACCACTTTAAAGCAAGAAGAGACCATACCGGAAACACATGAACAGCCGGAAAGCAGTACGGCACCAGCTGAAGAGCCCAGTGAGACCCCAGGAGCAGAGAATGTGGGACCAGGTGTGAAAGCCCCGGAGAATCCGTAAGGGATTGAAAAAAAGAACAGGATAGGAAAAATCATGTAATGGCTTTTTCCTATCCTGTTCTTTTTGCTGTGTTCCGGCAGTATACGGCTATATTCGAAACTCTAAAATCATGTCATGCAAGTCTTTTGCAAGTTCAGATAAGAGATCACTATTCACTTATGTATATGGTACAAACCTGTCTGAATAAGATTTTTCAGGAGGTGGGCATCATGGATTTGTCCAAAGAGAGCACCTATGAAAAAAAATATGGAGAAAAGCAGACTGCGGTTTTGGTGGAGCACTGTTATAAAGGAGAGGCATCCGTAAAGGAATTGATACTCAGTCTGTTAAAGAAGCGTCTGGAGGCAGGGGGGCGTGACTAGAGGGGGGAATGGAGAGGAATGGCAGTATAAAGCGGCTCTATACATGCGCCTTTCCAAAGATGACGGGTCTGGGGAGAGCGCAAGCATTAATACGCAGCGGAGCATGCTGCGTTCCTATGCCGCCCAGAATGGCTTTTCTATATACGGAGAATATGCAGATGACGGCTACAGCGGGACTACGTATGACCGCCCGGCATGGAAACGTCTGCTTGCAGATATAGAGGCGCAGAGAGTGAATCTTGTGATCACCAGAGATCTCTCCAGGCTGGGAAGGGATTACATACTGACCGGACAGTATACAGAGATTTATTTTCCGGCCAAAGGGGTTCGCTATATTGCGGTAAATGACGGTTATGATTCAAAGAGTCAGGGAAATGAGCTGGCTCCCTTTCAGAATATTGTCAATGAAATGTATGCCAGAGATACCTCAAAAAAGATCCGCAGCGCATTAAAGACCAAGATGGAAGACGGTGCCTATATTGGAAATTTTGCCCCTTACGGATACAGAAAAGACCCTGAGAATAAAAACCATCTTTTAATTGATCCCCTGACGGCGCCTGTTGTACGGGATATCTTCAAACGGGCATCAAGGGGAGAAGCGCCTTTAAGTATTGCAAAGCTGCTTAATGAGAAGCATGTTAAAACTTCGGCCGGTTACCGCCGTTTTCAGCGTCATGAGATGCATCCGGAGACTGCGGAGGGAGAAAAAGGCTGGACCTCGGCTGCAATCTGCAAGATTCTAACCAATCCGGTCTATACAGGAGATATGGTACAGGGGAAATCTTCCAAGCTGTCTTTTAAAAGTCAGCTGTCTTTAAGGATACCAAAAGAGGAATGGATTGTTGGATACCAAAAGAGGAATGGATTGTTGTGAAAAATAAGCATGATGCAATCGTATCCAGAGAATTGTTTGAGCAGGCAGGAAGACGGAAAATTGCACGGAAACGATCAAAAACAGTCCAATTTTCCAATGCATTTTCGGGACTGGTGTACTGCGGGGATTGCAAGAGAGTAATGACCACAACCGGCGGCAGTAATAAAGAAGAGCGAAAGCTGGTATGCGGCGGATATAAGCAGTATGGGAAAATGGTATGCACCAATCACTACATGGAATATGGCCTGCTCTGCCAGATTGTATCTGAAGAGTTTGAGGCGTTAATCAGCTTGTCGGAAGCAGAAAGAAAAGAACTTGTTGATAAATTAGAGGCCTATGCGAAAAACAGGGGCCATCCGGAAGAAAAACGGGCAGCTGCAATTTTAAGAAAAAGGGAGAGACAGATTGAGCGAATCATTGGAACGCTTTACGAGGACCGGGTGAACAAGGTGGTGGAAGAAGAGCGCTTTTGTAAGCTTCTTGCTTCTTACGAAGAAGAGCTAAGGGAGATTGAAGCAGAGACAGATGCACGGAAGCAAACCACTGCATGCGTGTGGAAAAGCAGGGAGGAATCAGAACAAGATGTGGACCGATTGCTAAATGAGTTAAGGGAAAACAGGATTCCAGCTTCCGATCTTTTACACCAACTTATTGACCGCATCGATATTTTCCAGCTCAGGAAAGATCCGGATCAGAAGAACAATCAGATTCTGACCGTCAGGATCTGCTATCGGTTTGAGCCTCCAGGCAGCAAAAAAGCATAGATTTCTCCCGTCATGTG
>JAQSYE010000276.1 GCA_029256305.1 Lacrimispora sp.
TTTTATGCATTTGCCGAAAAATATTGTTTTATCATCTCAGGGGCATCCGGTGTCATGGAAAGGAGGCCAAGGGTACTGGAAAATGTAATTACTTCCACCTGAATTCCTCCTGTCCACTCTGTCATATATGCCTTTATTCTGTTTACCACCTGGGACATAACCGGTTTTAAAACTCCCATCTCTTTTAATATCCCGGCAGCCGTCTCCATGGTATTGGACTGTAGAATTACTTCTTTTTTATCACTGTCCAAAAACGCCCGGGCACAATCCCAAAGCACCTCCATACGGCGGTCTCCATATCTGGAATGGGTATTTTCCACGCCCCCTGCAACCTTAATCAGTTTCCCGATATGCCCCACAAAAAGGATCTGCTTAAACCCTTCTTCCTTTGCCATCGTGCAGGATTGGCGAATAAAATTACTGATGGTAACGCCTTCCCGGTCCGGAAGGTTTAACTGTTCTTTTATAAAAGACTCCCCATAATTGCCAGGTGTTAAAATCACCCGTTTCAAACCAGACACTGCTTTCATATGAAGTTCCAGCTGAATGGTTGCAGTCAGGGCTTCTTCGCTCATGGGTTTTACAATTCCAGTTGTTCCAAGAATAGACAGCCCGCCTACGATTCCAAGTCTTGAATTAAAGGTTTTTTCTGCAAGTTCCCTGCCTTTTGGAATCCACACACAGATTAGCAGGGCACCTTTATAATCCGCCGTTCTTCTCACTTCATCCACTTCATCAAAAATCATGCTTCTGGGAACCGGATTAATGGCCGGATATCCAACAGGTGAAGAAAGGCCGGGTTTGGTTACCCGGCCCACTCCTTCTGACGCTGTTAAAATCAGCTGCCCGAATTCTCCGGTCTTTTCTCTGACAAAAGAACAGCCTGCTGGAGATTTTCCTTCTTCAGCTTCCTCTAAAAATTCCACAGATGCATGGATCAGAACCTTGTCAGTCACATCAGGATCGTCACCTGCATCTTTTTTTACCGCACAGGAGACCTTGTCCGGCTTCCTGACAACATGAAAAAGGGGCAGATCAGCTTCCGTCCCTTTTGGCGTAACTAGCTTCATATGTTGTAACTGTTTTCCCATTAGCAGCATCGTTGCCGCCGCTTTGGCAGCAACCGCCGCACAGGTACCAGTGGTAAATCCGCATCGCAATTCTCTTTTTTCCATATTTCTCTTCCTCTTTGAAAAATATTATAAAAGATTTTTGCTTCCGGTGCAAGGAATTTCCTGCTTTTTACCTATACTTCCTCTTTTTTATCCATTGTATCGTTCTTCATTTCTCTTTTTCGCTTGGTGATCAGACCGCCAATCCGGCCACTTTCCTTGGCGCTTAAACAACGCCAGCCTCCGTTTATCACTTTTTCATCAAGGCCAAGCTCCGTTGCTATTTCAAATTTAAGTATTTCCTCTGGCTTTAAGTTGCGGGGATCAAAGGGTTCTGTTTTTTTTCCTTTTGGCATACTGTCGTTCTCCTTTCATAAATCTAAAAAGAGTATGCCCGTTTCAAATGGAAATAAACTCCATTTGAACTAAAACAAAAAAGAAAGAAGCAAAAAAAGCTTCTCTCTTCTTCGTTTCGGTTATCTTTTTGGTATAATCACTGCTGCTATGATATAGGCCACTATTCCGGAGCCAGTACAGGCAAGAATCGCCCATAAAAGACGGATAATCGTCGGGTCCACATCAAAATATTCTGCAATTCCGCCGCATACACCACACAGCATTTTGTCCGTATCAGAACGGTATAATTTTTTCTCCATGTTTTAATCTCCTCTCTTGTTATCACCAGGCTAATCTATTATTGATAAAATTTTATTCCTATCCCACCTGTATTGCATTCCAGATTCATGTCTTTATCAGCGGAATAATCCCAGTTCTCTTTGCCGGCAATGGCTGCCATCTGTTCATCTGCGATTTTTATACCCCCAAGCCTTGACTGAATCTTATAATTGTAATCTTCCTTTTTGCCTGAAAGAAGCATCGTTACTGCACCCATTTTGCATTCACCATTAATATCACCAGTGGTTGTGCCAGTATATTCCACAGCTCCAACGCTGCATTTAATGTTTAAATCGCCTACATTACTCTGTCTCACAGAAAGTACACCTGCCTTTACATCAAGGTTCATATCATCAGCAGATATGGATCGACAAGCTAAAACAGGATCGATGCCATCTCCCTTTAACAGGCCTTTCTTCTTGGAAACCGCTAAATCTACATCTGTAAAATGATAACCCGGGGGAACGCAAATTATCATCACAAGATCCGTTTCATCTGTCATAAATCCGCTGCCGATTGTCAGATTCAGCTCACCATTCTCATCTTTTAAATTCCAGTCCCCATCCTTTTTATTGCAATATATGGTTAACTCGCTTACAGCTGGGTCTTCTATTATAAAAACCCTTCCTGCTCTGACATCTGCACTCAGGCTTTTTACGGTACCGGTAGTATAGATCTGCTGCCCTTTTTCTTCCGGCACTTCAAGATCAAAATCAAAATCGTAATAATCTTCTGTATTTGCTGGCAGATTCCCGTAATCCAGATCCTGAAATGAGAAATCAGAAAATGTATTCTCCCAGTAGCGTTCTCCTCTTGGCACAATATCACGAATATTTGCTCCATAGGATACCGCTGTAGCAACCATCACACCTCCCGCGACTACAAGGACTAATCCTGCAATCAGACATCTTTTCACAAATTTGTTCATGTCCGTGCCCTCCTTCCGTGCAACAATCGGTTAAGCAGATCGATACAGCTTCGAAACAGAAATGGAAGAAACTTTCCATAAAATACACCGCATACGGCCAATGATACAATACCAAGACCAAGGATCAGTATTCCAAGCCCCAGCAGCAATATCCCGTTTAGGGGGTGAATAATCATGGTAGTAAAACCGGCAACCGCCAGGGCAAATCCGGCTGCAAGGAAGGCGAACGTAACCGCTCCTACTGCAACCACTGCTGCAAACAGGATCCCTATAAAACCAGCCAATATGCCGATTATTCCGCCTCCAATACCAAAAAGCATGGGAGACGCTGCAATGATCAGTACAATCCACAGAATGATCTTAATCAGACGTCTGTCATCCTTTCGTTTTCTTCCTGCAGGTTCGCTTTTTTGTTCTTCATACCCACTGTCTTTTACCGGCTGCTCCGTGACCTCGGGGAGATCATAGCGCTTTGCCATCTGGTAATTGGGATCTCGAAATCGCTCATCCTGATAACCGCTTTCTGTAAATTCGCCTCCATCTTTTAAATGGCCGTTCATATCTGCCCGGATCATGGCTGCAATCCGCTCCGGACTTCCAAATTCCCGTATTACAGAATCCACGTTCTCCGGTCCTGCTTCTTCCAGATAATCTCTGTAATATTCAATTGCATCTTCTTTTTCTTCATCAGGAATATCCGCCAGCAGATATTCCAGCTCTCTCATAAACTCATCCCTGTTCATATATGTGCCTCCTCAAAAATTCGGGATATCTTTTGCGAATAACCTGCCCATTCGCTTTTATAGAGATTTAACTGTATCCGCCCTTTTTCCGTAATCTTATAATACCTGCGGTTCCTTCCATCGTATGCAAGATCATATACTTCCAGACATTCTTCTTTTTGAAGTCTCCGAAGCACAGGATATAGCGTCGATTCTGAAATCTCAATAACATTTCTTACATCCTGGGTGATCTTGTAGCCGTAAGTTCCCTCCTGGTCTCTTGATACGACTGCCAGGACAATGGCGTCCAATAATGCTGCTCCTGTGTTAAAAACCATACGTCCACTCCTATCTTTTCTGCCTGGGTAGTCCTTTATTCTCTATCTGCTCCCGGATCCTTTGGTATGATCACTGCTGCAAGTATATAAATGGCAATACTTCCACCAATTAGGGAAGCGCCAGTAATCAGATGAAATAAATGCCTCCATGTCTGAAACAGCATAAGGAGAATCCATATCAGCCTTATCATAACCGGATCCACAGCCAGATACTCACCAATTCCTCCACAAACTCCGCATAAAACCTTGTTCTTCACTGAACGGTACAAACGTTTTGCTCCCACGATTGACCACCTTTCCTCTGACTTATTAATTTTCATCTATAATATTATTTTTGTTTGTATATTATATGTTGTATAATATATTGTTATTATATGCTATATAATATTAGTTGTCAACACCCATTAATATTAGTTGTCAACACCCATTAGAAAAATATAAAATAATAAATATTTGATTTCAGCAAAATGCTTTAACCTACGATTATGATAATAAAACATAAAATAAACCTTCAAACCATTTGGAAAAGTTTGAAGGTTTATAATTATAAATTATTATATGGCATAATATTTGTATTTAACTTTCTTGCTTAATCAATTCATTATATATATATTGATTATTTTCATCTAAACTATATTCTCCAGTTATATCTGTTATTCCTAGATTGGAATTCTACCTACCATATTTTCCATATTCATAAGTATTAGTAAAAATAATTGCTGTATTATCTTGAAATGCAATGATAATATTATCGAATTCACAGTTATTATTTAAGGTCATCGCTTGGCTTATCACCTTACAAAAAGCATAAAGCACAGCAGGTATCCTATGAATGAAATGAAAAGGATACCTGCTGTGCTAATCCAAAATCAGCTGCACACATCTGTATGATTCTTTTTCACTACAAACTAAATACATGTAGCAGACGTTTTAAATAATCTCCAAACTTCGCTTCCCGTACAGCTCCTGCTGTCAGAATAGGTACTTCACCGATCTTCTTCCCGCCAAGAGTATATACCAG
>JAQSYE010000277.1 GCA_029256305.1 Lacrimispora sp.
CTGTTTTTCGTTTCAGGCGTAAGAGGAAAGGGGCAGGCGATGAAATTTTTATTTGCATCTGATTCATTTAAAGGATCCTTATCATCTGTGGAGATAGTAGGAATTCTGACAGAAGAAGCAAAACGCATTTTTCCGGATTGTGAGTGCAGTGGAGTATCTGTGGCAGATGGAGGGGAAGGGACCATAGAGGCGGTAATCGATGCCATGAATGGACAGATCCGCACCGTTTTGGTACACGGTCCGCTGATGGAAGAGACAACTGCAGATTACGGAGTATTTGATGGCAGCCATGCAGTGATTGAGATGGCAAAAGCTTCCGGGCTTCCCATGGTTCCGGCAGAGAAGAGAAATCCTCTCGATACCACGACCTATGGGACAGGAGAACTGATTAAAGCTGCGTTGGATGAAGGCTATCGAAAGATCGCCATTGCAATTGGCGGAAGTGCAACCAATGACGGCGGAATGGGAGCCATGACTGCTCTTGGAGTAAAATTCCTTGATCAGGCGGGAAACCAGCTGACTGGTTATGGAAAAGACTTGGGAAAAGTGGACCGCATTGATGTAAGCGGGCTTCACCCGGCAGTGAAAGAGACAGAGTTTACAGTCATGTGCGACGTGACAAATCCACTGACTGGACAAAACGGTGCAACCTATACCTTCGGGAAGCAAAAAGGAGGGACACCAGAAATTCTTGAACAGCTGGAAAAGGATATGAAATCCTATGCAGGAAAGCTTTTGGAGTTGTCAGGCATTGACGTAGACCAGATAAAGGGGACTGGAGCAGCGGGAGGTCTTGGAGCTGCTTTAAATGTATTCTTAAATGCCAAGATGAAATCAGGAATTGAAACTGTCCTGGATTTAATTGAGTTTGATACCCTGTTAGAGGGGGTAGATTTAGTCGTTACCGGAGAGGGCAGAATGGACTGGCAGTCTGCGTTCGGAAAGGTTCCCAGCGGAATTGGCATGAGGTGTAAGGAAAAAGGAATTCCAGCGGTTGCCATAGTAGGTGGCATGGGGGATGGCGCCGAAAAAATCTATGAATACGGAATTGAAAGTATCACCACAACCATTCAGGGAGCAATGACCATAGAAGAAGCAATGGAGCGGTCTGTGGAACTATATCGGGGAGCGGCACAGCGTACGTTTCGTATGCTGAGAGCCGGAATGAGTCTGAACAGATAAAAAGGGGACAAAATGGATATAACCGGATTATGGTCCCTTCAGTGCATGATGTTTCTGCTGGCTGGAGCAGGTGCCATATTAAAGAGGAAAGGTATTTTAAAGGAATCAGGTAAGACGGTGCTTACAGATGCCGTGCTGTATTTTTTTCTGCCCTGCAATATCATCAATTCCTTCCGTATGAAATTTGACAGTAAAATACTGCTCCGGTTTGGGGCAGTGCTTTTCCTGTCTGTTCTTGTACAGATAGTAAGTTATGTTTTAAGCCGGGTATTGTACAATAAAAGGCCCCATGAAGTAAAACGGGTTCTTCAGTACGCAACCATAGTCTCAAACTCCGGGTTTTTAGGCCTTCCTATTGCAGAGGGGATTTATGGTGCGGAAGGGATGATGTATGCTTCTATATTCATTATTCCCATGCGGATTATGATGTGGTCAGCCGGAATTGCATGCTTTACGGAGAGCCCGGATTTTAAGTCAGTTGTGAAAAAAATTGCAGTTCATCCCTGTATCGTGGCCGTTTATATCGGCCTGTTTCTACTGCTGTTTCAGACGCCCATTGAGACACTTAGTGCAGGTCTCATGGTTCATTTGCCGTTGGCTGTCCATACAATACTTAATATTCTTGGGCTGGCACTTGACAGGGCGGTCCGTTCGGCAGGAAGCTGTACAACAGCTCTGACGATGCTTTTAATCGGAATGATGCTTTCTGAGGTGAGCTTAAAAAGTCTGTTTCACCGGGATGCTCTCTTTATATCCCTTATGCGATTGATTGTTCTGCCTTTTTTAACCCTGGCACTGTGTAGAATATTAAAGATGGAGACTTATCTTACTGCAATCTGTGTACTGATGACCGGGATGCCGGCAGGGAGTACTTCAGCCATACTTGCAGCGAAGTATGATTGCGATTATGTATTTGCAACAAAATGTGTGGTAATTTCCACACTTTTATCAATGCTTACAATTCCTCTCTGGTCCATGTTATTTTCATGAAAATAATCACAGACTGTTTTGGGCGGAGAAGGAGAACAGGAGGAGAAAATGGAAAATAGGAAACATTGTGTCATGTTGCCGGACGGAACTGCTGTACCGTCTCTCGGTCAGGGAACCTGGTTTCTTGGGGAACGAAAAGACAAGCGAAGGGAAGAACTGGATAGCTTAAAGGCTGGGATATCTGCCGGAATGACCCTCCTTGATACAGCTGAAATGTATGGAGATGGAAAAGCGGAGGAACTTCTTGGGGAAGCCATAAAAGATTTCGACCGGAGCAGCCTGTTTCTGGTGTCTAAGGTATATCCCCATAATGCAGGCAGGAAGAATATATTTAAAAGCTGTATCAGGACGCTGGAGCGATTGAAGACGGACTATCTGGATTTGTATCTTTTACACTGGAGGGGAAGTATTCCTTTAAGTGAGACGGTGGAATGTATGGAGCAGCTGAAAAAAGAAGGGAAAATACGGCGCTGGGGAGTATCGAACTTTGATACTGCCAATATGGAGGAACTATGGGGTGTTCCAGGAGGAAATAACTGCCAGATAAATCAGGTCCTTTACCACGTGGCTTCCAGAGGAATTGAGTATGATTTAATCCCGTGGATGGAAGAACACAAAGTCCCTGTCATGGCATACTGCCCTCTGGCACAGGCAGGTGATTTAAAGCGGGGCCTCTATGAGAATCCGGTACTGATTCGCATTGCGGATGCACATCAGTGTACGGTTTCTAATATCCTTCTGGCTTTTGTTATCCGAAATAAGAATGCGGTGGCTATACCCCGTACAGGAAACAAGGATCATGCACTGGACAATGCAAAAGCATGGGAGGTAGAGCTGACTGGGAAAGAGCTAATGGAGATAAACCAGGTTTTTCCTGCACCAGTGAGAAAGACCTATCTGGATATTGTATAATAAAAATATGCTCCTTCTTTTTCAAACTGTTTCAGAAGGAGCATATCTTTTTAATGTTATTTTAAATACTTATCAAAGAATGAGATCATGAGCTGTTTGACAGAATCCTGAAAGAATTCTCTGGAACCGTGTCCGGCTCCTTCCAGTACATAGAAATCGGTCCTGTCTTCCAAACCTGCTTCTTTGATGTTACTGTATAAAATGTCACTGCTTAATTCCAGGGGAACCAGCGGATCATTGTCTCCGTGAAGTATCAGCATAGGGCACATATCCGGATTTACAAAATTAACCGGGCTGGCCGATTGGGCACGTTCCTTTATAGTAGAAGGATCTCCGCCGATGAGTTTACCGCCATGGGTATCCTCGATTCTGTGCCAGCGGCTGTTGGGATCATTGAAACTCTTTTCTTCCCTATTCATTAGTGCCACTACGTCGGTAGGACCAAACATATTGCAGCAGACACTTACTTTTGATGAACAGTCGGACCATTCCTTACTTTCGAAGGTATTGGTATTCATTGCTGCAAAAGTTGCAAGGTGTCCGCCTGCGGATCGTCCGAATACACCGATCCGATCGGGATTAATCTCGTATTTTGCAGCATTTGTCCGCAAAAACCGGATAGCAGTTTTTACATCGATCATCTGCGCCGGGAAATGTGCTTCATTGCTGCTTCTGTAGTACATGGATGCTACTACATAGCCAGCATCTGCGAATTGACTCATCTCCCCAAGCATCAGGTTTTTATCGACTCCTTTCCAGCCACCTCCGGAGATCCAGAGAAGTGCAGGTTTGGGATCATGGTTTTCTTTTGGGTCATCTTCACCGGCTGCAATCTTCATCTCACTGTTGCCGTTTTGAAGCAGGATGGACATTTTAAGTTCCATTGGCTTGCCGTTTAAATCCGTTTGGGTTGAGTAGACAATGTTGTCAATCATAGTTAATGATTTTCGTTCGTGTCCCGGATTGATATATTTTTTCATTATTTTTCGTTCCTTTCACGATTCTTTTCGTGCTTTTTTTAAAGAAAAATTGGGAAGAACAGATTGATGCCAATGACTAGTGAAATCAT
>JAQSYE010000278.1 GCA_029256305.1 Lacrimispora sp.
ATCAATGAAGGAATCCTGCGCACAGAAGAATACAATCAGAGAAGGAATAATGGAGATGAGTGACATCGCCAGAATTCTGTTCCACTGAAATCCTACATCGCCGTCCATTGACATACGCAAGTAAATGGAGTTTGTATATTTTGGCATGTCGGAAACATAAATAAGGGGTCCCATAAAGTCATTGGAAGTCCACATAAACTGGAACAGTGCAACTGATACCAGTGACGGTTTTAACATGGGAACAATTACATACCATAATGTTTTAAGTGAATTACAGCCGTCGATCTTGGCTGCCTCTTCTAACTCCTTAGGCACACCTCTTAAAAACTGAACCAGCATGAATAAGAAGTATGTGTCACCTGCAAATAAGGAAGGGATCACAAGAGGAAGGTAGGAATTTGTCCAGCCCCAGTTATTGAACATAATGTACTGAGGTGCATTTAAAACTACCTGTGGAAGGAACAGGGTAGAAATCATAAGAGAAAAAAGGATTGCTTTTCCCTTGAATTCAAACCGTCCGAAACCGTAAGCAGTAATGGTAGCTGAAATTACGGTGAAAATAACCTTGGGAACTACGATTTTATAGGTGTTTAAAAGTGATTTAATCAGGTTTATCTTACCGCCGTAATCTACGAAAGCATTGGCATAACCGTCAGTAACCGGGTTCTTAGGCCAGAACCATGCGCTTGTAAAAATCTCTGAGTTAGTCTTAAACGTCGCTCCTACCATCCAGATCAGGGGATAAACCATAATGAATCCGATTAGGACAAGAAGGGTGTAACGGATCACTGTACTTATTTTACTTTTAGTCTCTTTCGTCATGTCATCTACCTCCCGTCTTCATCTGAGTAATATACCCATTTCTTCTGGCTAACAAATGCAACTGCCGTAAATGTCATAACAATCAGGAACAGAATCCATGCCTGGGCACTTGCAATACCCATCTTATGACGAAGGAACGCATTGTTGTAAATAAGAATGGAAATCAGTGTAGTTGCACCGTTTGGTCCGCCCTTTGTTACAAGGAATGGTCCGTTGAATTCCTGGAATGCCTGGCATAACTGAGTGATCAGGTTGTAGAAAATAACCGGTGTAATTAATGGAACTGTAATTTTAAAGAACTGGGTCCATTTGCCTGCTCCGTCAATGGATGCAGCTTCGTATAAATCTTCCGATACACCTTTTAATGCTGCAAGGAAAATTACCATGGCTGAACCAAACTGCCATACTCGTAACATGATGATAACGAATAAGGCACCGTTGGCAGATGCCATCCAGTTGATTTTTTCTCCGCCAAGTGCAACGACTACCGCATTGATCAGACCATCTGTATTAAATACAGCTCTCCATAAGATAGCAATAGCGATGGAGCCGCCCAGAATGGAGGGAATATAATAAGCCGTTCTGAAAAAATTAACTCCCTTTAACTTGAAGTTCAGAATATAAGCGATAAACAATGCGAAGGTCAGCTTTAAAGGAACGTCAAAAATCGCATATTTAAAAGTTACTATAAATGCTCTTCTAATATCAGAATCTGTGAAAATCTTATTGTAGTTCATTATACCTGTTTTCGTTACGCCGTTAAACAGATCGTAATTTGTAAAGCTATAGTACAATGAAGAGGCGAATGGATAAACTTTAAAAAGTATAAATCCAATCAGCCACGGCAGGACAAAGAAGAATCCCGCATTATCAGCCAGGAACTTACGTATACCCTTTGACTTCATACTGCTTATACCTCCTGTTTATTAAAAATTATATGCTGCGCACAGATCATTTCTTTTATACCTGTACATGTATTATTATCAATCCCCGCAATATTTCTCCATACAAGTTCCCCGAAATTACCGTATTTTTCTTTTTGAAGCACACCTATGTTGCATGCTTTTAAAATGGAATAACCAATTTCCATAATTTCAGAAGAATTGGGGAGGTCTTTCATCTTCTCCTTGACTATAACCTTAAATAAATCCCTTAATTCCCTATTATATTCATAGATCTCTTCTGACATCTGAGCAATCGTATCAATCAGTGACACCAGATCATATCCCTTAAATTGCTGTTTATCCCGAAACATGACCGCAATCTCATTGTAATGCTCTTTACTTTTATACTTTGTGTCATATGCGGTTACAAATGGCATACGTTCCAAAGTCCACTCCGGATTTTTCATGACTTCTTCTATCTTTTGTTTGTATCTCTCGTTGCCGGTTTGTTCCAAAGCGAAAAAATAAGCGGAATAATCTTGTACCGGCAGACTGCCTGCCGTCCCTTCCGGGGCTTCCATCCTGCTTAACTGAGTCATTACAAATTCTTTAAACGCATCTTCTTCAGTTGCTTCATACATTTGTACTGCTCCCATAAGCTGATATGGTTTTAATGTCTCGTTTCTGCATTCCATGACGTCTTGTCTGCCCTTTTCTTTATGGGAGCCGCCATATGACTATGGCGGCTCGTATGAAATATGATTATCTTATCTTTTTAAAGACGATTAGTTCTCAAGTGTATCAGTAACACCTTTGATCAGCTCTTTTGCAGCGGTAGCAGAATCAGACTCTTTTGAGCTTAATTTGCCGAATACTTTGTAGTATACGCCGTCTGGGTTAGCCTTTAAGTCATTGTGCTCAAATTTGCTGTCCAGAGTGAACTTGCTGAAGCCCATTACTTTTGTATTAGCTTCAATAGTAAGAGCATCGCCAAGCTTGTTATCCTGAAGGATCTTTAAGCCAGCTGCGGAACAAGGAATACCTCTTTCCGTAGAACCGATCTTAACGCCTTCTTCATCATTTAACAGGAAGTTGATCAGCATAGCTGCTTCCTTTGGATGTTTGGAGTTTCCAGCAACTGCATATGCCATAGAGATCTTGGTAAATCCGCCGTTGTTGTCGCCCATCTTAATGAACTCGCCAACTACAAATTTCTGACCAGGTTTGTTTACGCTGCCTTCCAGTGCTTTTTTGAACTTGGAAGCAGAAGAATCCCACTCAAAAATACCAGCATATTTTCCATCAATCCATTTTGCATTCTTATCAAGAGAGTCAGCCATGTCGCCGCTGATTGTTGCAAGGGTAGGAATTACATGTTTCTCTTCCAGTCCTGTGATAAAGTCCATACCGTCTTTTACTTCTTCTTCGGTATAGTTAACTGTGCCATCTTCTACCCAGTTTTTGCCATACTTGGATTCCAGATAGTAAACCATAAGGATCATACGGTCATACTCACCCAGTGCAAGAGGATACATATCAGCATCTTTTGCCTTGAATGCTTCTCCAGCTTTGTATAAGGAATCAAGATCGGTAGGAAGTGCAACACCAACCTCATCAAATGCTGACTGGTTCCAGTAGAACAGACGGCCTGTTAAGGAAATCGGAACTGCCATTAATTTATTATCTACCTTGCAAAGATCAAGGCTCTCTGGTGTGAACTGTTTTAAATCAAGAACATCGGAGTAATCCTCCAGGTTCGCGAATGATTTTCCGCCCTGGCTGTAGGATTCAATCCAGTTCCAGTTGATCTGCATAACATCAGCAGCATTGCCGCCTAAGATGTTTAAGGACTGTTTCTCTTCCCAACCATTCCATGCACCATACTCAGGTGTTACAGTAATGTTTGGATATTTTGCCGTGAAAGCTTTGATCGCTTCTTCTGTTGCTGCATGTCTTGTGTCGCCGCCCCACCAGGAAAATTTCAATTCAACTGGTTCTGTGGAAGTTGTAGCACCAGCAGTTGTAGTTTCTGCTGCTGCTGTAGTAGTTTCTGCAGGTGCAGCAGTGGTTGTTTCAGCAGTATTGCTTTTGCCTGACCCGCATGCAGATAGAGACATTGCCATAACAGTCGCTAACCCCATTGCTGTCCACTGTTTGATTTTTCTCATCTTTTTCTCTCCTTTTTCTCTCCCTCATAAATGAGTTCTTTAAAAGTTCCATGTAAATGTTCCGCATTTTCAAGATAGAAATATGTACTTTTGCGTAAGCGCTTACACTGCACTTTTTTATTATTATAACACCTATTACCTTATAATTCATTTCAAATTCAGCACAAAACATTGCATATTTTGACATCCTATGATATTATTTTAGTAGTATTAGCCAAGGAGAATGCAAATAATGAAAGTACTTACTTCATATTCGGAAGGAATTGACCG
>JAQSYE010000047.1 GCA_029256305.1 Lacrimispora sp.
ATCTCATAAGTTGCTGTCAGAAGTATCATAACATCTTCCACATTTTGCGGCATCACCGCGATTTTGGGAATGTCTGCACCCAGTTCAATCATCAGCTTTACACGTCGAAACAGTTCTTCTTTCTCCGGTGTTTTCTGAAAATCATGATTGGAAGCGATTACGCAGACACCTTTCTGGTGAGCTTCTTCCACAAGTATCTTCCCTGCCACCTCATCAAAAAACAATTCCACATCAATCAGGTCCACATAACCGGAGCGTATAAGGGCGAGATATAAATCAATATACTGCTGCACACTGATTTCTTTTTCTCCGCCTTCCTCTGCAGTACGGAAGGTAGCCAAAAGAGGAATCTCCTCAAGGGCTTCCCTGATAAAGCCTGCCGCCTCCACAACCTTGTTGATATCATGTGCATCATCAAGCCAGTCAATCCGCCATTCTGCCACATCGGCTCCGCCGGATTTTAAGTTTTTAGCAGATAATACCGCATCTTTCATATTTGTTTCAACGATAGGTACGCATACCTTGGGTACGCCTTCTCCAATGACCACATCTCTCACTCTGACCGTTTTCATCCTAATTTCCTTTCCTTATACCCACATAGCTTCCGTAAATTATATTTTTTCTATTATAACGTTGAAGTGTAAATAGTTCAAATACATTTTTATTTAAGGGATTTGAATGCAATGTCAATTATTCCCTTTATCTGCCCCATTATATAAGCCTCGGAAACAGGAGATGGATCGAAAGCATTTAAATTAGCGCCGGAAGAGTTCCAGCGCTATCTTGATTGCCATCATATTTTAGATTTATTTCGCCTTTTCAAGAGCAGCCGCAACCGCCTCTTTGATTCCATTAGAAGAGTTGGTCGCACCTGACACCCCATCTACAGAAGTAGTCTGTGTTCTGATTATGGCTGACGTAACAGTCTTCTCTGCTGCCTCATAGATTCCCGGAGTTTCATGATGATCGGTCAGTTCAACGGAAGTCACACTTCCATCTATCACCACGACTTCTACCGTAATGTCTCCATTATTTCCTTTCCCGGTTCCCGTATAGGTCCCATCCTTATAGTTCCCCTTTACTTCCGGCTGTGCAGCTTCTTCCTCTTTTTCGGCCTTCATGGTTTTTTCTGTAAATCCACCGTTCGCAGCTACATAATCGTAAGCCGCACTTCCTGCCAGTCTTCCGAAAACCACAATATCTGTGACTGCGTTTCCTCCCAGCCGGTTTGCTCCATGAACTCCTCCAACTACCTCTCCGGCTGCAAACAGTCCCGGTATGGCACTGCCATCCTCTTTTAACACCTGGGTAGCTGTATCAACTTTCACACCGCCCATGGTATGATGTACTGCAGGCGCACAAAGTCCTGCATAGTAAGGCGGCATGTTTAGCGGTACTTCCATGCTTTCTCTTCCAAATTCTGTATCATTCCCCTCTGCCTGATACTTTTCGTACTGTTCCAGAGTTGCTTTCAGCTGATCCTTATCAACACCGATTGCCTCTGCTAGTTCCTCCGGCGTATCAGCTTGAGTAATGATGCCCTGACCGATATATTTTTCAATAGCAGATAAGCTTTCCCTTACAGACTGGTCAAATACCAGGAAGCAGGTTTTGTTCTCCTGATTTAAAATAGCCTCTGATACCACATCTCTTGTTTCCAGTTCGTTGACAAATCGATTCCCAGACCGGTTGACCAAAATTGCTCCGTTTCCACGGACGCCTTCTGTGTACATGGTAGTTGTATCCGGATTGACAGTCGGGTGGGTCTGGATTTGATCGATATCCACAAGTCCCGCCTTCAGCTCCTCAGCCATGACAATACCATCACCGGTAGCACCGGAGTGATTGGTTGTGCAAAAACCCTCTAAGTCCTTTTTGTATTTCACCACCATTTCAGAATTAGCTCCAAATCCTCCAGATGCTAAAATTACAGCCTTACATGAAATAGTATAAGGCTCACCGCCCTTTGTTACTGCCTGCACTCCCACCACGGCGCCCTCTTCACTCAGCAAAATATGTACTGCTTCCG
The DNA here is from genome assembly GCA_029256305.1 of Lacrimispora sp. Lineage (GTDB taxonomy): Bacteria > Bacillota > Clostridia > Lachnospirales > Lachnospiraceae > Lacrimispora. Next base: position 2,030 of record JAQSYE010000047.1, read on the forward strand.
TCTCTAAAAATACAGGCACCTCCAGTTCCTTCAGCTTTGTATTAAGAGCATTAACAAGCATGGGACCTACTGCGGAAGTATCGGACGGACGGTGGATTCTTTTAACACTGGCTCCGCCGAACTGCCCTACCACAGATAAGTCCCCGCCTATTTCGTTGACCCACGTAACTGCGTCAGCGGACTTCTCCGCCATTACCTGGACAAGCTTTGGATCATTTAAGTTTTTTCCGCCTTTCATGGTGTCTTCCACAAACAGTTCAATGGAATCCTCAATTCCTTCCGCCTTCTGATATGGTGTTTCAGCTGCGTTTAAACCACCTGTAGCACGGACAGTATTTCCTCCTGTAATCGGCATTTTTTCCAATACAACAAGATTGGTGGCTCCTTTTTGAACCGCTTCAACAGCTGCTGTCATACCGGCTCCCCCTGCTCCGATTATAACAATGTCTGCCTGCTTTTCGATTTCTTTCTTTACGCTTTCCTGCAAACCTTCTGCCCCTGATTCAAGAACATTCTTTTTCCCGGATTTGTCTAAACTGGTATAAACCGGACCAGATAATACAATTACGGCTGCCGCCGCTGCTGCCATTGCGGCAATACCCACAAATATTCCCTTTTTCATATTATTCTCCTCACTTTTTTTGCTGTTAATAACAGTTTTTTTAATCTGATATTATAGCCTGAAACTTTGATAATAATTTATCATATATTGTTCAGTTTAAAAAGTTTTGGAATATAAAAAAGAGCTTTAGTAAGTAAAAAAAGAGAGGCTAAAAAACTCTCTTTTGCTAATCTTGTTAGTTCCAGTCCGACAGCTGAACTCTACAAATCCCGACAAAAAACGTGCTGCAAAAACGGTTATATCTCCGATCTTACAGCACGCTCTTTCATTTTCTTCTATTATCCGCTTTTAAAGTCAGACAAGATCAGGATTTCACTCTTGCACCTTTTTCATCAACTCTGTATCCATCGGGCGTAACAGTATTTAGAAGACATTCCCCTGACTGGTTTAAATAATACCAGCTGTCATTTACCATGACCCATCCGATTGCCATGGAACCGTCTGCATTCATAAAGTACCAGTTTTCTCCGTTGAGGACCCAGTTGGTCTGCATCCCGCCGTCCGATGCCAGATAATACCATTTTCCCTCTACCTGTTTCCAGCCGGTAGTCATATATCCGGTCTGTCCGAAGAAATACCAGACACCGTTTACCTTTGCCCACTCATCTTTCGGATAGGTTCCGTCTTTCTTCTTCAGACGCCAGCCATTCTCATCCTGTTTCCAGTCTCCTTCCACCTCTTCTGACCTGTATGGTATACTGATCCCATAATCCCTGTCAGAATCAGAGTCACTATCGTAATTAGAAGGATTTGGAACCGGGTTTGGGATCGGCTCTGGTTCTGGTTCCGGTTCTGGTTCCGACTCTGGTTCATCGATTCCTGGAAGCACCGCCCCAGCCCCTGCATTTCGTATCACACTTCCTCTTTTCGGGCGCAGGAAATTGCCAAACATAATTTTGTCGTTATCCCGGTAGTAGCAGGCAGCAGGATCAAGCGACAGGAAATTTTCCTCGCCTATAGAGTTTCCAGTTTCTGTATAGAGATAGTTATTGCTGATCTCACTTGCTGCAATTTTATCTCCATATATAGTTTTTAGCTTTGCACTATAATCAGCGGTCCGATAGGAAACATTATTTTTAAATATTCCATCTGCAGTCAGATTGCCATCAGCATCTTTCTTATAAGGACTTGGACGTAAAATAATGTTAAATCTCCGGTTATCAAATGAAGTATTGTTTTCAACCCGAAGTTCTCCCGGGTTAAAGTTATCTGTAATTCCATCCAGAGTGTTATGGAACGCAACGCTGTTTCGTAAAATATGAGATACTTCTCTGCCCTCTCCTCCAAGCTTGAACCCATTGTTTCCGTTGTTATATGCCACACAGTTCTCAATTATGGCTCTGCCGTTCGGTCCGTCTGATAACGTATTATATAAATCCCAGCCATCATCTGCATTATCATGGGATACGCAGTTTATAAACCGGTTATTATCACCGGAACCTGATTTTGAAGCAAACCCATCGGCATTAATCATGGATCCGTCCTTGTTTTCATATGATTCACAGTTATCAACCACATTATTAGACGGCCACAAGCTTCTGCTGCCTCTTGATTTTGTAATGGTAAGGCCTGCATCGCTGGAAGTGTTGTGAATCAGGGAATCCCTCATACAATTATAGCTGCCGTGAATCATTACACCACGGCTGTTTTCTACATTTTTCCCATCCACATCAAGTCCAAGCACATTCCAGTAATCAGAATCCAAAACAAATATCTTCAAGTTCCCTGTTATGGTAACTTTCCCAATTGCTGTCAGGTTTTTTCTGTTGTGTTCATTTCCTGAGGCTGTCAACGGAATCTGGATTGGCTGATAGGTTCCCTCATTCATGAAGATGATTCCGCTCGGAACCAGTTTCTTTATTGCCATATCAATGGACATTGGATCGGAAGCTGTTCCTGTTGCACTATCTGATCCTTCTGGAGAAACGTAAAGATTTTTGCCGTAATCTTCTCTTTTTACCTGAAATGTCTTACTAATCTGTTTTCCGGCATCTGCCCCTTCACTTGGAACGAAGGTAAGACTAAACTCTCCACCGGATTCACTTAAAACAGCAGGTGCTTTAAACTGCTCGCCTCCGATCACATCCGCTTTCGAAACAATCTCAGTCCCATCCTGACTTACTGTCATACTGCCTGACTGGTTGGTCAGCGCCTGAACCATATATTCCCGGCTGTTTGAATATTCTCCGGAAGCTACATAAAGAGATGCTCCTTCATCATCCGGAGCAACATATGCTGGTGATTCATCCGGTGTTATGACATCTGTTAAATCCAGAGTAATATTTTTAACTGTGATTCTGGCATTTCTGGAAGCAAAAAATCCGACATTCATCATTTCCTCATCTAAATGGGATACGATATTGGGAGTTACATTTTTATCTTTGAAGGTGTATCTGCTGATAACTTTTCCATCCTTATCCAGATAAGATGTTGTAAATCCTGAATCAGTACGCTCCAGTTTTAACTTAAGTTCAGTATTATAACTATTGGTTTTTCCTCCTGACTTATCCGCTTTTCCAACTGATTTTCCAAAGGTTTCTGTGGTTTTTACAGTCTTTAAGTTTCCTGCAGGGCTGTTCACACCATAACGGGCTGCCGCCAGTAAATTTAAATCTGCACTTAGAGATTTTCCAGCTGCGCCCACTTCCAGCATGACCATGTTGGAAGCAGCCGGGTATTCTTCGTATCCCTCTTCCAGAGGATCCTTTCTTGGAGGTCCGTTTACATCCCGGACCATAAGCCCTGCACCTTCCTGCAGATTGGGCTTGGTTCCATTCTCTGGCCCCATCTTTTCCACTGTAACATCTGCAGTAAGCGCAAAGTTTTTGCTGGTAGGCACTTCGGTATAATAGAATGTAATACCATCATGCCCTGCCTGCAGTTTTCCTCCCCTGGATTCAATTACGACATCCTGAACCGGTTTTTCCTCCAGTCCCAGCGGAACGTCAGAATCCACTGGCCAGGTATAATTCGTTCCAACCTTATCCTCCAAAACATTGGATACAAAGTTCAAATCTGTGGATTGACCAAACGCCGCAGACTTCCAGAGTGTTTCTGATCCTGTCAACATCTTTGCCATCATGGCTTTTTGTACCATACCAGACCCATCCCATGTAACCTCTGGCCCGCTCCTCGTCCAGTGGAACGGCCCGCTGCCTTCTTTGGCTCTCCACCAATTATCTGCCGCCTCCACACGAAACGTATGGGGTACAGATAAATCAAGATTATTTACCGTGTAAAATGCATCGGTTGTTGTATATTTCCCATTGACGTGATTAAAGTAATCCCCTTCCGTCGTATAGACCGGTTTCTCATCCACATACACCCGGTATGCATAGATCCCCGATTCATCCTCCGGCGCCTTCCATGACAGGAGCACATTCTCTCCTGAAATAGTGGCCTTAAGGGCGTCTGACTCCCACTCAGGAGCTTTGTAATCGTAGCTCTTCATTGTTTTAACCGTTTTTTCCTTGTATTCATAAATCAGATCAGTGTCGCTGAATGCCTCGACGGTTATTTCGCTACTGTCTTCCATGATTCGTCCAATTGTCATGCTGATGTTACTGGCGTCAGGATCGGCAAGCTGATATTTATAAACTGTAGCTGTCAGATCCCCGTCTACATATGCCCGGTAACCCCGGACTCTTTTATCCTTACTGGCTGCAATCTTAGCAGTCGCCCAGGTGTAACCCACTCCGCTGAAGGCAACCTGGCTGGATTCCGGTTCTTTTAACTCCGGATTCTCTCCCTCTGTTGTGGTCAATTCATACGCAAGCTCTGGCGTCCTGTTTCCTGTATTGTCAACACCATAAACCTTAAATAAGTAACAGGTATCCGGTGAAAGTCCCCCGATTTCACAGGATGTGCCGCTTACTGGTTTTGTTTTGTCAATTAATTCATCACTCAGGTATGTTTCCACGATATACCCGGTAATTTCACCTTTACCTGCCACCTGATCCCCATCTTTGGCTGCAGGCCATTTTAATGTTACTTTCCGCTCAGATCCACTCTTAGTTGCTTCCGATGCACTGGCAAGCACGGCTGCGTCCTCTGGCCAGACTGGCTTTGACATTGCAGCATAGGAATTTACTGACTGTGTTGTTGTACCGATAAAATTCAAGTCACTGCAGGCTTTTATATTCGCCCATGCTTTATAGGTATTTGCAGCTGCATCATCTGATCCTTTTTCAATATCCTTCCAGTTCATCACCACATTATTAAAGGTTACGTTGGAAGCACCTGTTAATATTTCAGAGCTCTTTGCAAGCTTTGTGTCAATGTTGGTAAATGTAATGTCCTGAAAATAAAGATCATGATGAGTATGTGCGGGTTTATAAGGCTTATCATCATCGACATCTGCCACAATATCAATTGTGTTTTTAGTAATGGTGTCTGCTGTGATGCGGAATGCGTCAATATTATAAAACTCTGCCGGTTTATCTGCCGGTTCTACAGACATTGCCTGATTTGCATCGCTGTAAGTAGTATTAAAGGTGAATACTTTTTCTGCATCCCCTACCGCACAGTCACGAATCAGCACATCATAGATTCCGCCGCCGTTTACAGGTGCACTCTTAAAACGAAACGGCATATCACTGTGATTTAAAACATTGTCTTCCACAAGCATACTGCCGATGCCTGCTCCAGTATGGCTTCCCGCTGCAATGGCACCTCCATGGCATTCCCTCAGGAAATTGTTAAATGTCCAGATATCGCTTGATGGCTTCTGATCTGTATCTTGCACACCTTTCCCCATACCGGTTGCAAAATTGATTCCGTCATCACCGGTATCAAAGAAATTGTTAAATACCATGGCGTTCTGGGTATTGCCAAGCTCGATCCCATCCGCATTGTTTGCATCGTAAGTAATGTATTTCACATTTTCCGAAACCACATTTTCGCTGTCAAGAACTGCAATGGTATGAAATGCAGGATTCTCCGCAGTGATTCCCTCGATATAAACGCCATTTACATTTCGAAGAACAATGAGATTTGGTCTGGTAGCATATGCTGTGGCGTTGCTAAGGCCATTGCTTTTGCCGTTGTCAAAGGCACTTTTTGCAAGAATACCAAGATTCATGTCATTGTAATTCTTGTCTTTTCTTCCCACAAATCCTTTTAAGGCATATTGGGAAAACTCCCCGTTTGTCCAGTCAGGATCTCCGCTCTGTCTTGACTGAATTGCAGGCAGATATCCATTTCCGTCTGAAGCAGGAACCGTTCCGGTACCATACTTCCAGCCGTTTCCATAAATCGTTCCCTTTCCAACGATCCGGATATTCTCAAATCCGCCTTCCTCATCTGCACTGTAAGTGTTGATCAGCGCCCAGGATCTTGTATCTGTGGAATAAGGATAGAGCAGGTAATTCTGATCATAATGGTCCACATTTGGTGATCCAAAAAGCACTGCACCTTCAGAAAGTTCAAGAGTCATATTGCTCTTTAAATATAAGGCTCCAGTCATAAAAATCCCCTTTGGAACTACAACCTTACCCCCTTCCGAGCAAGCATCAATGGCATCCTGGATTGCCTTTGTATTGGCCACTGTAAACGAATTTTTCTCCTCATCACTGGAGGTAAACCCCTCTTCTGATGGCTTTGCACCATAATCCGTGATGTCAAACACTTCCGGTTTGCTGGTTGTTGAACAGGAAATACTTGCATGGCCGCCAAGTTCTTCTCCTGCCGCATCCACGGCCACTACAGAAAAATTATAACCTGTATCCGGCTCCAGCCTGTCTGCACGAAAAGAATGAATGTCTACGTTTACCATATCGATGTCCTTTTCCTGGTAGTAATCGTAAAATGCCTTCATGTAAACAGATGCCCAGTCTGCATGGCTGGCAAAATTACTTTTTGCATCACCAATCTTTACATCATCTAGGTATACGTAGTAGTTGGCAACATCTGCGTAATTCTCCGGCTTGTCCCATACCAGAGTGATTGATGTGTCATCATAGGCCAGTGTGGGAACTCTTAAGTTGGTCACGTCGCTGCTTCCCTCTGACGCGCTGTAATGTTTTCCCTCTGCAAGTGTCAGACAGGCATTAGAAGGCGAGGCTGTTTCAACAGACAATGAAACTTCCGCATTGGAAGGTGTGGCAGTTAACGCTTCCAAATCTTTCGTTTCAAAAAAGTCTGATACCGCTGCCTCTGACGGTGTGGCATAATCTCCTCCATCCAATTCTTTTAAGAGTTCTGCATGTGCCAGACCGCCACCCGGCACCCCCCACTGCGGCATCATGGCAACTGCTAATAGCACAGCCACAGCCCTCCTGCATTGTTTCCGCAAAGCATTCATACTTATTTCCTCCCGTTTTGTAGTGTAAGCGCTTACAGTTTGATTTTACAACTCTCTTAAATAATAATCAAGCATGCTTAAGCAATTTTGGTAAATATTTACAATATTTTTTTAATTTTATACCAATTATTACTAATTTAATCTTTTATTTTTTGTTATAATTATCTATATTTTAACTTGTGTTTTTATTAGATTTTTTGTTCAAAAAGCTTGGTTAAGCACTTACATTTTTCGACATTTTTCAAATTCAGGCCCTTTGTCGTCCTCTAAGCTAAATAATCTTTAAGGAGAAACGTAAGTCCAGATTAAGATTAAACCATTATCATAAATCTGACACCATATAAAAGGAGGCAGATTATGATTGAGGAAATTCTAAAATACAATGATATCTTTGTAAACAGCGGTTTCTATAAACGTTTTCATTCCAACAAGTATCCCCGAAAAAGGCTTGCCATACTGACCTGTATGGACACCCGGCTGGTAGAACTTCTTCCAGCTGCCCTCGGCATTCACAACGGAGACGTGAAATTAATTAAAAATGCCGGTGGCATGATCTTAGATCCCTGTGACAGTACAATTCGAAGTCTGCTAATTGCCATACTGGATTTTGGTGTGGAAGAGATCATGGTAATTGGCCATACCGACTGCGGTGCCGCATCTGTCAGTTCTGAATCCATTATTACCCGTTTAGTTCAGCGGGGTATTACAAGAGAAACCATACAGAATCAAAGAGAGATGGGGTTTAATTTTGAAAATCTGTTTCAGGGATTTGAGGACACTAAGTCTTCTGTTAAACGCTCTGTTTCCATATTAAAAGAACATCCGCTTATGCCTTCAGGTGTTACCATAAAAGGCTTTGTTATGGATATTTCCTGCGGCAGACTGGATGCTGTCAGCGCTTCATAAAATAAAAAAAGCATTTTGGAAGACTGCAAGAAGCAGAGTATTCCAAAACGCTTTTTTTTCTATTAATAAAGACTGACGGGGCTGCATACGCAGCCCCGTTATTCTTAGGAGATAACTAAAATGTAATGACACCAAGTGCTAAACCGGCAACCAGGCATACAAGGCTGACGCCCCATACCCATAAGAAAGAATTCTTAATGTGGTCTTTAATTTCAACACCTGCAAGGCCGATACCAAGGAAAGTGGCCGGAACAACAGGGCTGATAAAAGTTGCACAGTTGCGGCAAACCACCATGGCAATTGCCGTATGAACGGGATCCACTCCGAAGCTGTTTCCTACACTGATCAGAACCGGAAGGAGTCCGTAGAAATAAGAATCCGTACAGAAAAGCATTGTCAGCGGCACGGATAAAACGCCGATTATAATAGGCATAAAGCGTCCCATGGACTGAGGAATAAAGGAAGCAAGAATTGTCGCCATGTGGTTCATGATTTCACTCTGCTCCAACACTCCTAAAAATACACCGGCTGCAAGAATGGTAGATGCCATCATAAGAGCAGGACCGGAATGAGATTTGATAATCTTATTCTGCAGTTTGGCTCCCGGATAGTTAACCAGAAGTGCAATTGCACAGCCAACCATAAAGGTTAAATAGGACGGAACTTTTAAGAATACAAGGCAAATAATAATAACCAGGGTTAAAGCTATGTTAAAGAATAAAAGCTTTGGTCTTGCAAGATCTCCCAGTTCACTGGTAGAAGCACTTTCTTCCAGCATATCAAAAGCATCCATTTCAAGAGTGCTGTCGATTCCTGCACCACGCTTTTTCTCCACCATTCCCCAGAAAAAAGCGGTAAATAATGCAATTACAATACCAACTGCCTGCATTGGAAGAATTCTCATCCAAAGCACATTGGCCTCAATTCCAAGAACAGAAGCAGCACGCATGGTAGGTCCGCCCCATGGAAGTAAATTCATAACACCCATGGCTGTTACGCATATTAAGAGCAACGTAGTAGGACGCATCTTCAGCTTTTTGTAAATCGGAAGCATAGCCGGTATGGTAATCAGGAATGTGGAAGCACCGCCTCCGTCCAGATGACCAATCATGGCAATAATACAGGTCATAAATGCAACTCCAACTACATTGTGCCCCACTTTTTTCATTAAAGCATTGATGATACTGTCAAACATACCCGCATCTGTCATAATTCCGAAAAATAATACGGAAAAGATAAACAGTGCAGCAGTGGAATGCACATCAGCAACTCCCGCCTTAATAAAATCCCCAACTTCTTTGACTGTAAAGGTTCCTGTTAAAACCAGAATCAGTGCACTGACACTGGATACTCCAATAAATGCCAGAGCCGGAACAGTAACATTTCTCAGCAGTAAAACAATGATCATGATAATGGTTGCAAATCCTAATAATGCAAGCATTGTCTCATTCATGTTTTTCTTCCTCCTCTATATTTAATTATAGAGCAAGTATAAAAGTCCAACCTTACAGCCTCACATCTTCTCCCTTTCATTTCTTTAAGAGAAAAATTAAAAGTTGTTAAGATTGGACTCTTTATTTAAAATAAATCCTTTAAATTCATTACTGCCTTTAAAATAGCGGAATCCGAAACAGGTTTATCAATGTATTCATCTATCATTCTCCGCTTCTTTGCTTCCACAAGCTCTTTTGTTATCCGGTCGGCCATAACAATGCGAATCACCCCCGGATATGATCCCTGTAAGGACATACAGAAATCCACCCCGCTTTTCCCTCTCACATACTGTTCCGTTACAACAGCGGCCACTTCCTGTTCTTTTAGAACCCTTCTCGCCTCTTCAAAATCCATACAGGAAATAAGAGGAACATCCAGCCGACTGAAGCTTTTTTCTAAAAGGCGTAATACCTTGGCGTTGTCATCTACAATCAGAATACGAAGGACCGGTCCTCCTACCCCCAGCTGAATCTGTTCCTCCCTCTCCTTTTGCTCATTAACCGGAAGGTACAGATGAAAGATGCTTCCTTTGCCCAGAGTGCTTTCTGCAAACACATATCCTTTATGGGAATGAATAATCTGCTCCACCAGGGCAAGTCCAAGTCCTGTCCCTTTGCCATTTTTCTTAGTTGTGAAAAACGGGTCAAATATCTGATTGAGCACCTCTTCACTCATTCCCTCTCCGTCATCTTCCACATCAATCCGGATATAGTGATCCCAACCTTCCAGTATTGTGGAAAGCTTGTACTGGGCCAGTTCTTCTCTGTTCACGGTGTGACAGGATACACAAATAGTTCCCTCTCTATGTCCGATGGCATGAATGGCATTGACGCAGATGTTTAATATCACCTGATTCATCTGTGTTTCATTGCCAAGAAAACATTCCTCATTCAATGTAATTGATTCCTTAAGATGTATATTGGGTGGACAGACAGAGCTGACCATCTTAATAGCCCGTTTCAGAACTTTTTCTCCATGAAGATTTTTAAAGGCCGTTTCCATGTTTTTTCTGCTTAATGATGAAATCTGCTGGATTATTTCCTTAGCTTTTGCTGAAGCCTCATAGATTTCCGAGGCATTGTCATAGTTCTCCGATCCTTCGGACAGATCCAACATGAGAAGCTCTGCATAACCCATGATAGGCGTCAGAAGATTGTTAAATTCGTGGGCAATTCCCCCAGTCATGGTTCCCATAATCTGGAGTCTCTGCTGATGAGCAATGCTTTCCTCACTCTGGTGAATCTCTTCCAGTATTTTATTGAGTTCCAGAAGATAAGTAATCTGTTCCGTATCCTTTTTTTTCTGAACCCTCAAATCTCCGATATAAAGCACCAGACCAAGTACAATTGCCATTGCACAGAAAAAAACAAGTCCCAGTTTGAAAAATCCTGCTGCTACAGGTATGTAGATATCATTGTAATCAATCACTGCGCTGATGACCAGAAAACCGTCCCCGATCTGTACCGGTGAATAGGCGCTGATCTTTTTTACTTCCGGAACACCCGGATCCACCCACCAATAAGAATAATACTCCGAAACGCCTTCCTCTCCCCGGTTTTGTTTATCTATCATCTGCTTTAAACTGGTTAGGTCCACGCCCGGGAACATCTCTTTCCTTCCAGAAATTACATTGATGCCCCACTGCTGCTCCTGGGGATGGGCCAGTATGATGCCGGAAGAATCTTTTAAGACAACATATCCGTTTGTCCCAAGTCGAATTTTAGAAACCAGTGATTTATAATAGTTTCTTTCATTAATGACAATGGAGATAGAACCCACATCAGGGATATTCCTTTTTAACACCAGATAAGGGTCTCCATTTTCCAGCCTGCACTGAAGAAACTGCTCCGTTTGGCTAATTGGGGTAACCGAATGGGTTTCCGCTACACCGTAACCCTTCATGCTTTTTATCATATTTCCCAATTTATCTTCCACAATCACATCATAGACAAAACGTCTGTGATTGGATACATAATCCTCAATCATACTCCAATCCCTGGTTCCTGTTTTTTTATAGCTTTCCTCCTCTACATTATAAATCGTACTCAAATCTTCCTGATATCCTTCAATAAAGACCTTTAAGTTTTCTCCCATACTCTGAGTTGTTAACAACATCTGCATTTTCTGATTGTTAATAATGGCATTCTTATAGTCCTTCCAAATACCAAATACGAGAAAACAGAAAATAACTATAACAGCCGCTATTGCACAGCAGACAACTATCCCGGCATATTTTCTCTTTCCTTTCATATTATTCATGATTCTACCTTTCGTTTGCTCTTCCTCATTGACTTGTTCTATTATTAATATTATAATAAATTATAACATATTTTGATAAGATTCTACATGATTTTCATTGGGGGAAACTATGTCCGATAAAGTATTAATCGTAGACGATGATCCGGCTGTTTTAAAGCTGCTGGAGAAAGTCATGCACAGCAATGATTTGGAAACTACTGTGGCAGACAGCGGTCTCGCCGCTCTTAACTGTATAAAAAATCACACATATGATATGATTCTAATGGATGTCATGCTGGGTGATATGGAAGGCTTTGAAGTCATTAAGAAGCTGCGTGGTCAGGGAATCCAGACACCGGTTATGATTGTCAGCGGACGCAATGAAGACTACGATTCTTTATATGGTCTGTCTTTAGGAGCTGATGATTATATTACAAAGCCATTTCGCCCTCTTGTATTGGGAGCCAAGGTAAAGGCGCTCATAAGACGCTATAAAAATCAGGTACTGGACAGTTCCGATATTCTGGAATGCGGTCCCTTTTCCTACAACACCTCCACCATGCGTTTTTATAACGAAGGGACAGAGATCATTCTCTCTTCTAAGGAAAGCAGCCTGATGCTGCTGTTTTTAAAGCATCCAGGACAAGTCTATACAAAAGAGATGATTTATGAGCACGTATGGGGCAACAGTGTAGCAGTTGATGATAATGCTATTATGGTTTACATCAACCGTCTCCGCGGTAAAATCGAAGAGGACCGGCAAAAGCCGGCCCATATTGTAACTGTCAGAGGTTTGGGGTACCGATTTATCCCTTAGGCCTCTGGCTTTTTTATTTTCAAATATTCAAGAGTACTCTCTGGCACCACATCCTTGATGTGACGAAAGTCGCCATTCTCATACCAGGCTCTCACCATGGAGGCGCTGACAGCAGTCCCCTGGAACTGTTTTCTTTCAAACTCCACTACCTCAATTCCATATTGAGGCAGAATCTGTTTCATCTGTTCATTGTACTGCCCTGTTATGGCACAGTTTGGCTCCGTACCCACAAAACGCCTGGTAATCTTAAGTTCCGGAGCAATACGGCGTGCAAATAAAGTCAGGTCTAAAAGACAGTTGGCCTTTTGAGCCTGGACTTTCTCCTTAATAAAATAGGTAGGAAAGGTAGCCGCGGAAATAACAAAATCCGATGACCGGTGAACAATAACCTTTGATAAATCCCTGACGCCTTCCTTTACTAACCGATAACGGTCCTCTGCATTAAAAAAACTCCTGTCATCGGATAAGACAAGTACATGAAGATAGTCACAGTTAAGAAGTGCCTGCTCCACCAGATACCGATGTCCATTGGTAAAGGGATTGCAGTTTACTACCATGCAGCCGATCACCGGCCCAGGTCGCAGCGCTTCTTTGGGAGATTCCTCTTTTAAACGTTGTATAAACTGATTAAAACCCTCTTTCCGGTTTTCCATAAAAAGAATTTCCCCAGTCTTTAAGACACTATAAAAACCCAGATTTTCAAACATCTCCTGATTTTCCGGTTTGGTATAAAGAAGGATATGGGATCTTCCCTTTTCAAATTCATACTGAACCAGTGCGGATACAATCGTAGCCGCCAGTCCGAACCCTCTGGCCTCCTGTTCCACTGCAATGCATTTTAGCACATTGTCATGAGCAGAGCCAGTTGCCGCGATCCGGTAGTTTTCATCTAAAAGGCATATGGTATATTCAATTTCCTCATCATAATCCAATTGATTGCAGGCAAGAAACGTCCTCAGACGTTCCAACTCTTTCCCCCTGAAAGGCCTGCCTTCCAGTCTCATGAATTCCATAGAATCCTCCACTCTCTCCTGTTAGCTGCGTAAGAAATATGGTGACAGCAAGAAGATCCGCACTTCCTCCCGCACTGATATTCTTTTTCACAAACCACTGGTCCATTTCTTTTAATATAGTTAAGCTTTCTTTCCTGTAGGCGCCTCCGTCATTAATAAACCTGGAAGAGATATCCTTCACCTGCTTTAGCACTCCGGAATTATGCCTGGAAAGAATGTTGGAATCATCTACCTGACTCATGAGATGAAACAGAGTCTCCAGCTTGATACGGTTCCATTCCTGTCCCTTGTAAAGACCCATGGTCATGACCGGCAGAGATATTTTAAATACAGAGGAATAACCGCTGATGGCCTCTCCCCTCGCACCGGTCAGCCCATACTTTTGAAAGTTCTTTTCACCTTTTGAAACAAAGGTCTCCATGTTCTGCACTTCTTTTATCAGCACATTTCTGACCATTGCCTGTTCCATCTCCATGAGCTGTTCTAAAGTAACTCTCCCGAAACAGCGGTGGCAGGCTCCTGCTGCCCCGCATAAAATCCCAAGATGAAAGACCAGCCCCTTGTGTGTATTAACTCCTCCAGTCGCCTGATACATGGCCCGTTCTGCCAAAATTCCGACTCTGCGAATGGTCTCAAATAACACAGGGGGCGCTTCCCACAACCTCTCCCCCTCAAGAGCCATTGTGACAAAATAAGGCTTCAGGGCCTTGGCGCTTCGCTCAAAAGAGACCACATTCATATCCGTATGGGCCCCATTGGAATAAGGATCTACCAGACCGGGCTTTGGAAGCGTATAGACTTCCTCCAGCAGCGCACGGTATGCCAGATTTCCGATACGATATGCAGCTTCCTCTTCCTTTGAGGCTATATTCACACAAGACCCGCTTTGCATTGTCTATTCTCCCGAAAATTCAAATTTTTTAATCTTACGGACAACATCCATGACTGTACCATCACGGCTTTCAATGATTCCCACTACTTTATCATCAAACTGCACTCGTTCCGGTTCCCCTACGATGGAATATGCAATATCCCGTAATTCACCAATGGTTTTAAACGGAAGATCTACATTCTTCATTGACTCAATTAAATCCTGTCTTCTGGGGTTAATTGCAATGCCGTAATCAGTGATTACCACATCAATGGATTCTCCCGGAGTAGTAACTGTTGTCACATCCGTACAGATGGCCGGAATTCTTCCCTGAAGAAGAGGTGCAATCACGATGGTACATTTTGCGCCGGCCGCTGTATCCGGATGCCCACCCTGGGCGCCGGTAATAATGCCGTCTGAACCAACTACAACGTTACAGTTAAAATTAACATCAACTTCCAGCGCTGCCAGAATTACGAAATCCAGTTTATTCACCACTGCCCCTTTGTTAAACGGATCAGCATATTCACCGGCACTGATGCGGAAATGTTTGGGATTAATTACGGATTCGACTGCATTTAAATCAAAATCCTGGGTATCAAGCAGTGCATCCACCTGATTATTTTCCAAAAGATCACACATGGGCTTTGTTAAGCCTCCCACGCCGAACTTCATTCTTATATTTCTCTCCTTCATGATTCTGGAAAGAGAGATGGTAGAAGCGATAGAAGCACCACCCACACCGGTCTGATAAGAAAATCCGTCTTTGAAATAAGGGGTATTTACTACAAACTGAGTACAGTAATCCGCCATCATCAGCTTTCTCATATCTGTTGTGGGCTTTGCCGCTCCTGTAGCAATTTTATCGGGGTTTCCAATCTGGTCAACCACAACCACATAATCCACCTTTGTCATGGAAATATGGGCAGGAAAGTTTGGAAATGGAACCAGGCAGTCCGTAATGGCAACCACCTTATCCGCATAATCCCCGTCAACCATAGAGTAAGAAAGCACGCCGCAGTCGGACTTTCCACCGATTCCGCGACAGTTGCCGTAATCATCGCAAGTAGGAGACCCGATAAATGCGATATCGATTCTCACTTCTCCCGTCTCTATGGCACGGACTCTTCCGCCGTGGGAACGCATGACCGCCAGTCCTCTCAGCTTCCCTTCTGAAATGGCACGCCCGATTTTTCCTCTGACACCAGAGGATTGAATGTTTGTAATCGTTCCGTCTTCTATATACTCCACCAGTTTATCATGTGCTTTTCCCAGGGAGCTTGCGCAGATAGTAATATCCTTAATCCCCATGTTGTGGATCTCTTCCATCACCATGTTAACTACATAATCTCCATCCCGGAAATGATGGTGAAAACCAAGCGTCATCCCATCTTGAATGCCGCATTTAACCAGAACCTCATGAATGTTTTCTACCAGCTTGCTTCCATCTGAATTAATGACACATCTGGTAGACGGACCATCTTTTTTATATTCGTAACCATCAAAATGATGATTTCCCTTAAATGGTTCTTTTCCTGTTATTTTTAAGATTTCTTCCGGAATCTCTCTCCCTACTGCATTGATCATCTTATAAATCTCCTTTATATACGCCGGAGGCCTTTGCCAGTTCAATGGTTCTCCTAGCTCCGTCATAAAATGCAATATCAATCATCTTTCCATCTACCGTAAATACACCAATTCCCATTTCCTTTTTCTCTTCGATCTCTTTCACTACTTTTTCCGCAAAGATAATATCTTTTCCGGAAGGTGTAAAGATATCATGAACAATGGGGATCTGGCGGGGATTGACGATTGACTTGCCGTCAAATCCCATTAGATGAACGGTCTCCACATCCCGGCGGAAACCTTCCATATCATCCAGGTTTGTATATACGGTGTCAAAGCACTGTACCTTTGCTGCCCTTGCTGCAATGATTAAATTCTGTCTGGCTCCCATCAGTTCGATTCCCGTTCCCGTAATACGGGTCTGTAAATCTTTGGTATAATCTCCCCCTGACAAAGCGATTCCAAAGAGACGGTCCGATGATTCGCAGATATCCAGAGCTTTCATGACACCTCTTGCTGATTCAATGGCTGCCATAAGAAGGATCATGCCTTCTGGTCTGCCAAAGTCCATTTCTGCCTTCAAAAGTTCTTCTTCCACCCGGTGGATGTCTTTGGGAGATTCCACTTTTGGAACACGGATCGCATCACACCCGCCAGCCACTGCACAGCGAATGTCCTCCTGCCAGTACGGCGTATCCAGTCCATTAATCCGCACCACCCGTTCACACCCTCTGTAATCAATCTCTTTCAAAGCGTGATACAGGGAAAATCTGGCGGCATCCTTCTGATTTTCCGCAACCGCATCCTCTAAATCAAGGATGATGCTGTCCGGTCTATAAATATAGGGGTCTTTAATAAGTCCCGGTTTCTGGGCATTTAAAAACATCATGGTTCTTCTGAGCCGCTTCTTCACTAAATTAATCATTTCAAAGCACCTCCCCAAAGAGCATTGACAAAGTGATCCACAGAGCGGGCTACGGCCGCTTCAACCCTGGCTTTGATGGTGCAGTCAAGCGCTCCTTTGTCTACCATAGAAATTTTAATATTATCCACTCCAAGATGACCCAGAGTATCAAATACCACTTTTCTAATTTGGTTGCCATACTGATTGATCACTGCACTTTCCAGTGTAAAATCGATTGTGCCGTCTCCCGGCTCCACGGTTACCTGACAGTCGCTGGATTCCAGCGTTCCGGCCATAGCCGGTCTTTCTATCTCCATTTTGTTTAAAGCCTCCCTTTTATTTACTATAATTTCAGTTTACATGGGGAATCTTAACTCTGGAAAAAATGTACCTTAAAAAATATTAAGAAAGGGAGCCTGCATTTTCCTGCAGC
>JAQSYE010000048.1 GCA_029256305.1 Lacrimispora sp.
AGGCAAATTGGATATGTCAATTTATCATAGGATAAACTGTTTTTTCCTATTCAGCTTTCTGGGTTATCTTCTTGAATGCGCTGTACTTAGCTATGAAAATAAAAGACTGGTCTTTAATCGGGGATTTGGACATGGACCGTTCTGCATCATATATGGATTCGGATCTGTTGGGGCCACTTTGTTACTCAGCCCTTTCATTGACAGTCCGGTGCGCCTGTATTTCGCCTCTATGGTGATGGCAACTTTCATGGAACTTGTTACGGCTTATATGATGATTAAGTTGTTTGGATCATTCTGGTGGGACTATAGCAGGAAGCGATTTAATTACAAAGGAATTATCTGTCTGGAGAGTAGTATTGCATGGGGATTTTTAGGAATTATTTATTTCCGTTTCCTGAATGGATTTGTTAATCAGGCGGCAGGGATGATTCCCGATGATTTTCAGCGATTAACAGGTATATTTTTATTGATTTTCTATGCAACAGATTTTGTATATACCATGAGAATGCAGCTGAAAGCAGACTGTGAAGAAGATGAGACGTCCTTAGTGGGGCGACTGAAAGTATATTAAAGATTGGCGGGATTCGTAACGGGTCCCGCCTATTTGCAATTTCATAAGACAGGAATTAAAAGGAAGAGAGAGGACACCAATGATAAGTGATTATAAGATTGTGCTTGCTTCGGCATCACCAAGGAGAATGGAACTTTTAAACCAGATCAGTCTGAATCCTGTTATCGAACCCAGTACAGTTGTGGAGATCATAACAACCAGGGTCCCGGAAGATGCGGTGATTGAGTTGTCTCTGCAAAAAGCAGAGGATGTGGCAAAACACCAGCAGCCGGGCACAGTTGTAATCGGAGCAGATACCGTAGTGGCAGCAGAAGGTAAGATTCTTGGAAAACCGGGGAGTCATGAAGAAGCTTTCAAGATGATTGAATTGTTTCAGGGAAAAACCCATCAGGTCTTTACCGGAGTGACTATAATTCTCTGTGGAAAGAATGGAAGCATTGTACGCAGTTTTGCAGAACAGACCGATGTTCATGTTTACCCTATGACACTGGAAGAGATACGATCCTATGCAGAGGAAGAGGAACCGATGGATAAGGCCGGCGCCTATGCAATCCAGGGACGGTTTGCTGCTTTTGTCAAAGGGATTGACGGAGATTACAGTAATGTAGTAGGATTGCCTGTAGGACGTGTCTATCAGGAATTAAAACAGATCTGTGAGCAGGAGGAAAAAGAATGATAAAGCTGATTGCATCGGATATTGACGGAACGCTGGTGCCAGATGGAGGATATGAGGTTCCGACTGAGCTTCATGAGGTGATACTCAAATTACGGGCAAAGGGAATTCAGTTCGCTGCGGCAAGCGGAAGGCAGTGGGTGAGTATTGAATCCATCTTTGATCCGGTGAAAGAAAAAATATTCTATCTTTCTGATAACGGTGCTTACATAGGCTGTTATGGCAGAAACCTTTTTTTAAATCCAATTGAACGTAAGACTGCCATGGATATGGTGGAAGATGTAAGGAAGACAGAAGGACTTGAGGTTATGCTCAGCGGTCCTGATGTAGTATATTTAGAGACGAAAGACAGAGATTTTATTGACTGGATGGTAAATGACTACAAGTTCCGTGTAGAAATGGTGGAGGATTTAACAAAGGTTCAGTCTGAGTTTATTAAAATCAGTGTATACCGGAAAACAGATGTGGAAAGCCATACCAGACATTTAAGAGAAAAATACGGAGAGCGGTTAAAGATTACCATAGCCGGAGATATGTGGATGGATTGTATGAGACCCGGAACGAATAAAGGTGAAGCGGTAAAACTTCTCCAGGAAAGTCTTTCCATCACACCGGAAGAAACCATGGCATTCGGCGATCAGCTTAATGATATAGAAATGTTAAACCAGGCATACTACAGTTTCGCTGTTGGCAATGCCAGAAAAGAAGTAAAACAGGCAGCACGGTTTCAGACCGATACCAATTTGAATCAGGGTGTATTAAAAATACTGAAGCTGCTTTTATAAGAAAGAGGGGTGCGTATGAAAAATCTGCGCAGATATTGGGGAAGACTCCTTTTGATTGCGGCGGCAGTATCCGCCATGCTTTCCGGCTGCAAGACGGATATTCCCCTTGTATCGGATATCAAGGATACAAAACTATACTCGATGTCTCAATCCATGATTATTCTGACCACGGAGAGAAACAAATATCAACAATTATACACCAGTCAGATCTGGGGAGTGGAGCTTCCGGGCGGTCAGACATTTGAAGCCTATCTGATGGATCAGGTGAAAGAATTCCTTCACGAGATGAAGATGATGAATCTTCTTGCGGAAAGTAGGGGCGTGACCCTGACAAGCGGGGAGAAGGAAGAAGTGCGTAAGGCTGCGGAGGAATACTATGCTTCTCTGACTCCGGATGATATCGCTTATATGGGAGTGAGCCAATCTGATGTGAGGTCCATGTATGAGGAGTATTATCTGTCCAATAAAGTAGTTGTAGAGCTGACCAGAGATATGAATCTGGAGATCAGTGACAGCGAAGCAAAGGTAATTTCCATTGAAGAAATTGTCATGTCGGATAAAGATGCAGCAGAAGAAGTCTTATTAAAGACCAGGGAGCAGGGGGCAGACTTTTCTGCCATTGCAAGAGAATACTCGGAAAATGGAGTGATCGAACAGAAGTTAGGAAGAGGAGAGAAGCCAGGTACTTTAGAAGATGTGGCTTTTTCGCTGGCAGCAGGTGAAATCAGCCAGGTGACAGAAAGTCAGGGTAAATATTATATTATCCGATGTGTCAGTGATTACGATGAGACTGCAACCCAGGAACGGAAATCTGGTTTATATACCAGCCGGAAGAAAGAGGCATTTGACCAAATCTATGCCCAGTTTAAACAGACCAATTCCGTTAGGTTTGGCAATGATTTCTGGAAGGATCTTACATTTTCCAAAGAAGATAAAACGACTACTACAAACTTTTTTGAAATATATGAAAAACATTTTCCAGATTGAACCATAGGGAAGGAAGCGTAATACACCAATGAAGCAGGAAGAGATTTACAATGGTAAAAAACGCAGCCGCAGGCGGAAGGAAAGACGCGGACAGAATTTATTGATAAGAGGTGTTATGTTTTTATTTTTCTTTCTGCTTTTGGTTGTTCTGACTGCAGGAGGATTGTTTGGTTACCGTTATGCTCAGGGGGATAAAACCTCCTCCGAGACACTGGAATCCAGCAGGGAAGTATTGCCGGAAACCATGGGACAGCTTCCACAATAAAAAGAGATTGTCATAAGCGATACGATTACCGATGCATGGCAAATAATGAGCTGACTGAGGGAATGAACTTGCCATTCCCTCAGTGATTTAAGAAAAGAATAAAATGTTATTGCATGATTGCAAAAATAGTGATATATTATGATTAAGTTGAAGACAACTGAATAAATATTATGATGACGTGTTACTGGTAATGCAGGCAAGATCGGATTAGACGAATGGTTATAAGACGGATTGGATATTTTGTCTTATAAAGAATTTGTTTAATTGGGTCTTTTTATTTTGTCATTCCGGCCGGATGAGGAGATAAGAAAATACTTGAAAGGGGTTTTGGATATGAATTATAAACAAATAGCAAAAGATATCTTAACAAATGTTGGTGGTTCAGGTAATGTAAAAGGATTGACCCATTGCTTTACAAGATTAAGATTTCAATTAAAAGATTCAAAAAGAGCAAACAAAGAAACAATTGAGCGTTTGGAAGGTGTCATCTCCGTAGTGGTAAGTGGAGGACAGTTCCAGGTGGTACTGGGAACTAAAGTGAATCAGGTTTATGATGCAATGATTCCTATGATATCGATCGACGAAACAACAGAAATAAGCGAAGAAAAAGTATCCATCTGGAATCGCATACTGATTGCTGTTTCTGCTATGTTTACCCCCATGGTCCCTGCAATTGCAGCTTCCGGACTTTTAAAAGGCTTCCTTACCATAGCCAAAATCATGGCAGCAAAGCAGGGAGTGGATATTACGGTAAATCAGACGTATACGCTGATTATGGCTGGTACAGATGCCCTGTTCTACTTCATGCCTGTTATTTTAGCGTATACCAGTGCCAAGGTATTTAAGGCAAATGAATTTATTGCCATGGCCCTTGGCGGTACTATGTGTTATCCATCAGTCGTAGCGCTGATGACTGGAAAAGATGCAGTGAGCATGTTTGGTGTCGCTATCACGAAAGCAAGCTATGCTTCGTCGGTTATTCCTATTATCATCGGAGTTTTTATACTTTCCTATTTACAGAAGTTTTTAGAAAAAATAATTCCAGAGGTACTTAAGATTATTCTGGTTCCTGGTTTATCACTTCTGGTCATGATACCGGCAACCTTTATGGTATTTGGTCCTGTTGGGATATACATCGGTAATGCAATTACCTTTGTTTACACTGGAATGATGAATTTAAGTCCCGCCATCTGCGGTGCTTTTATTGGGGGTATGTGGTGCGTGTTTGTTATTTTCGGAGCCCATAGAGCACTTCTTCCTATTGGAATCAACGACGTAGCCCAGTTCGGGCACCAGAATCTGCTGGCCTTTGCAGGTGCTGCGAATTTTTCACAGGGCGGAGCTGCACTTGGTGTTATGTTAAAAACCAGGAATAAAGATTTAAAGACTGTAGCAGCATCAGCAGTAATCTCTGCTTCCGTTTGCGGCATTACAGAACCTGCTATTTACGGATGTAACCTTCGTTTAAAAAGACCCATGATTTATGCCATCATTTGCGGTGCTATTGGCGGTGCAATCATGGGTGTAGGCGGTGTATATGGTGATTCCTTTGCTAACAATGGAATTCTTACCTTTGCAACGTATGCAGCATTTGGAATGAAACCATTTGTATATTATCTGATTGGTGTAGGCGTTTCCTTCTTTGGCGCTATGATGCTTACTTACCTGTTTGGATTTGATGAAACAGGAGATAAGAAAAAGAAAGCAAAAGCGACGGCAGAAGTGGAAGCAGCAGAACCAAATACGATGGCAGAACCAAGAGATAACGAGTTAGATCCATCAGAGGCTGATTTGTTAATCTGCTCGCCAATTGAAGGCGAAGCTGTTTCTATGACAAGAGTAAACGATGAGGTATTCTCTTCTTTGGCTTTAGGAAACGGAATTGCCATTATTCCTGAAAAGGGAGAAGTAGTGGCACCGGAAGACTGTACCGTAACTTTGATTTATCCAACTCTTCATGCACTTGGCCTTATGTTAGATAATGGGATTGAAATGATCATTCACGTTGGTATTGACACCGTTCAGTTAGAAGGAAAACATTTTGAGAAGTTTGTAGAAGAAGGCAGTCATATTAAAAAAGGAACTAAAATTCTAGCCTTTGATATTGATGCGTTAAAGAAGGAAGGCTATGATACCATCGTTCCGATTATCGTAAGCAATACTTCTGTATTTCAACAGGTTTCCGGTATTTCAGGCAAAGGGGCAACTCTTGAAAAATCTGTCATTGCCATTAAAAAAAATCAGTAAAGGAGTTTTAAAATGGATATATTAAATGCAAAGTTTCCTGATGACTTTTTGTGGGGAGCATCTTCTTCCGCATTCCAGATTGAAGGCGGTTGGGATGAAGGTGGGAAAGGGCCTACGGTTGCAGATGTAAATTCCTTTAAGCGTTCCCATTTACAGGCAGACAGCAAAGTTGCCAGTGATTTTTTTCATCACTGGTCAGAGGATATTGCGCTTATGAAGGAGATGGGATTGAATCTTTACCGTTTCTCCATTGCCTGGGCTAGAATCATACCAGATGGAGACGGAGAGATCAATCAGGCGGGCATTGATTTTTATAATGATGTCATTGATTGCCTGTTAGAAAATGGGATTCAGCCATTTATCACACTGTACCACTTTGATCTTCCTCATGCACTGGTTGAAAAATACAATGGCTGGGAATCCAGAGAATGTGTAAAAGCATTTGAACGCTATGCCAAGGTTTGTTTTGAGTCATTTGGTGACAGAGTGACCAGTTGGCAGGTTCATAACGAACAGAATCTTATGGTCCGTGTGGATGAACGAGTAAATATCATCGCAGAAGACAGTTGGGAATCAGATCGCCAGAGAGCACAGATGGATTATCACATGTTTCTGGCTCATGCGCTGGCAGTAAAAGCTTGTCACTCTATAATTCCAGAAGGAAAGATTGGTCCGGCGGTATCTTCCACCTGTACTTATCCAGAAAGCAATCGACCGGAAGATGTATGGGCAGCTAAGTTAAATGACTGGTTTAAGACAGATTACTGTCTGGACATGCATTACTATGGCTGTTATCCAGGATACTATATGCGTTATCTGGAAGAAAGAAATATCGTTCCAATTATGATGCCTGAGGATGAGGGGATTTTAAAGGATGCAAAAATGGATTTCATTGCCGTGAATTATTACCGTACACTTTGTGTCAATTATCTGCCAGCGGATGAGGAACATCCGATAGGAGAGAGAGCCTTTCCGATCAATCAGGTTGATTTTGACCAGTATGGATATTTCCATCATCTGAAAAATGAACATCTTGCTTCCAGTGAATATGGAGCACAGATTGATCCCTTAGGTCTACGGACCGTACTAAACAATTATTATCAGAAATATCATCTTCCTCTTATCGTTACAGAAAATGGACTGGGTACTGCTGATACCCTGACAGAGGACGGAAAAGTCCATGACGATTATCGAATTGATTACTTAAGAGCGCATATTCTGGCTTGCAGCCAGGCAATAGGGGACGGAGTCGAGATGATGGGGTATTCCCCATGGTCCTTTATGGACTTACTCAGCTCCCACGAGGGATTTAAAAAACGTTACGGTTTCATTTATATCAATCGTGAAGATCATGACTTAAAAGATATGAGCCGCATTAAGAAAGACAGTTTTTATTGGTATAAACGGGTAATCAAAACGAACGGTGAAGAACTCTAAAAAGAAATGGGGTTTGGTTATGAGGGTTGTTAAGGTAATGAATAATTCTCTGCTGCTGGCGCTTGACGACAGCGGCAGAGAAGTGATTTTGATGGGAAAGGGAATTGGTTTTAATAAATCCATTGGTCATCATTTGAAAAGTGAAGACATTGAGAAGGTGTTTGTATTAAAAGACCGGTCTATATCCAAAAACATCATCCGTCTCGCATCTGAAATTGACAGTACTTATTTTGAACTGGCAAAGCAAGTGATTGACCATGCCATCGAAACTTATGGAATGTTGTTGATGGAGCACATTTATCTGGGATTAACGGATCATCTTTCTTTCGCTGTAAAAAGATACAATGAGGGGATTTTTATACAAAACTTTTATACTCAGATATTAAAACGTTTTAATCCGAAGGAATATGAGGTCGGCTTATATGCCCTGCAGCTTGTGAGGGAGCGGCTGCATGTGGACTTACCCCAGGATGAAGCCGGTAATATTGCCTTTCATTTTATCAATGCCCAAACAAATAACTCTTATAGTACAGACAACCAGGCAATATTTGAAACCGTCAAAGGAATTTTAGATATTGTGAAATATAACTTCTCCATTGTTTATAATGAAGATGGGATCGGCTATACCCGTTTCGTAACGCATTTGCGGCTTTTTGCACAACGGCTTGTGAATGGCAGTCAGGATTCATATGATTATGAGGACTCTTTTTATACCCATGTAATTGAAAGTTGTCCAAGGGAATACGAATGTTCCAAAAAAATTGGAATCTTCATTCGGGAGAAATTTGAATCTAGACTGTCAAGACAGGAAGAAATGTATTTAACGGTCCATATTCATCGGATATTGGAGGAATACTCACAGCAGAACAAGAAATGAAGGGACAGACATTGAATAAACAAACATTTACGCGCAAACAGGAAATCAATTTTCTTGCTATGGTCTCCCTGTTTTGGTTTGCGCAGTACATATACATTCCCTATCAAACCACATATCTGACTTTTCTAGGTGTCAGCAGTGCATTTATCGGAATGGTTTTAGGAGCGTATGGGATTACCCAGTTGGTATTTCGGTTTCCGATAGGACTTTGTGCAGATTCAATTGGAAGACATAAATGTTTCATCGTGGCGGGAACTCTTTTTTCCGGATTGGCCTCTTTGTTTCGAATATTTTTAGGTGATGCAATGGGATTTCTAGTTGCAAACCTCTTCTCAGGTCTTGCTTCCGCCATGTGGATTTCTTTTATGGTATTTTACACCAATCATTTTTCAACAAAAAATCAGCAGACGGCTACCAGTAAGATCGTGATGTTTAACAACTTTGGTATGCTAATCGGTTTTTTATTAAGCACCATTGGCTATAGCAGGATTGGAATGAAGGGAATCTGTATTCTCAGTTTGTGTGCAGGACTGCTTGCTTTTTTTCTCTCACTTCAAATAAAAGAGTCATGCAAAAAGACCGAGGCGACTGATACGAAGGATCTTCTTTCCGTATGCAAAATCAAACGGTTATGGTTATTTGCTATTCTTGCTTTAATTCAGCAGGGAATTCAGCTTACGACTGCGATGTCATTTACAAATCAGATCTTAAAAGACCTTGGGGCCTCCAATGGACTTGTGGGAGTATCTTCCATTATATATATGGTTTCAGCCGTGTTTTTTTCCGCCATTGGGTCTACCTTTCTCTGTTGCAAAAAGGGCCCTAAATTCTGGATACCCACAGTTTTTGCAATTGTAGCGGCATATTGTATGCTGATACCTTCGACCCAAAATGCTGCAGAGATTTTATTTCTGCAGACACTGCCCGGAATGTCTACAGGTATCTTATTTTCTTATCTTACTTCCGAGGCAATGTGTGGAATAGAAGCGGAAAAGCGTTCAACTGCCATGGGACTTTTTCAAGCAGTTTATGCATTAGGCATGACTACATTTCCGATCTTGACCGGAACCATTGCCTCTGCCATCAGTATCCAGTGCAGTTATCTGGTGCTGGCAGGAATTTCCCTTTTAGGAACTGCGGCATCTTCTGTTTATTATATTAATAAAACAGGATGCAAAAGGAGTAAATAAGTGGATGAAACGAGAATACGCCTTGAGTCGGAATTCTAAGCCGGTCAAGACGTATTTTTTTGAACTATATTCTAGAAGAGCTTTTTTACTGTAGCCCTTTTTAAGCTTTAAAAAATGCTTCTGCCAGTCTAACCAGTGCTTCCTGATCCTTAACACCCATAAGTTCTCTGGCCGAATGCATAGCCAGCATGGGAACACCAACATCCACGGTGCGCATGGTCAGCAGGGCAGAGGAGATGCTTCCTAAAGTAGAGCCACCCTTCACATCGGAACGGTTTGAGAACTTCTTATAGGGAATATCAGAGGCACGGCAAATACCTTCTATTACGCCTGTACTGGAGGCATCGGTTGCATAGGCCTGACTTGATGCCAGTTTAATGGCTATTCCGTCTCCCATCATAATCTGGTTCTTTATATCACATTTTTCCGTGTGGTTTGGATGAATGGCATGCGCTACATCCATGGAGAGTAAAAATCCGCTTAATAATGCATTGAGAAAATCGGTTCTGGTATATCCAAGGGATGCGTAAATTTTTTCCAGAAGATGCTCGGTCAGAGCAGAAGCAGCTCCCTGCTTTGTGTGGCTTCCGATTTCTTCATTGTCATACAGAGCAATAGCATGGATTCCATCCGTTTGTGTATCGGCAAGAATGCCGCTTAAGCATGCAGATACAGAAGTGATGTTATCAAGTCTGGGTGCGGAGTAAAATTCATTGTTCAAACCCAGAGTTGTTCCTGACTCGTAATTGTAAATATAAATTTCATAATCCAGAATGTCTTCTTTCTTCACGCCTGCTTCTTTTGCAAGAGCATCGATAAAGAAGCTTTCTTTGTTTAACTCATCCGTGATCCGGGCGATCAAGGGTAGCATGTCCACCTGGGCATTTAACCCGACCCCTTCATTGGCATTGCGGTTCATATGGATAGCCAGATTGGGTATGGTAAGGACTGGGCGGGAGAAATCGACGAAGATTGTTCTGGGATTCATCAGCGTATCACCTGTTACACTAATCTTACCTGCCATGGATAAGGGGCGGTCAAGCCATGTGCCTAAGAGAGGGCCGCCATAGACCTCCACATTTAACTTTCCGTACTTCAGAGAGGTTAATTCCGGAGATGGTTTTACCTTTAAACAAGGCCAGTCCGTATGGGAGGCTGCCAGCTTCAGTTTGGGGACGTCTGTTAGTTCACTGCCAACGGTAAATGCGATTAAGGTAGAGTCAAATGCGTTTATATAGTAGGAATCGCCCTGCTTTAGTTCCCAGGACTCTGCCAAAGGGAGCTCTTTAAATCCACCTGCAGTAAGCATCTTGGCAGAAGCCTGAATGCAGTGATATGGAGAAACGGATGCGGCAATCAGTTCTTCCAGCTGTTTCATATGATTCATATCATTATCCTCTTTTCTGATTTTCGATTGGTTTCCTGTCTGAAACCGGTGTATCCATTATAGCATAGAAGGGGGCGGTTTGGAATACCGGGAGGGAGACTGAAATCCTGCGTTGACATTGGAAGAGAATCCGTTGTATAGTTAACGGAGAAAATACGGACGGGGAGAATGAAACCATGATTGCATTGAATATAGAAGAGATGAAACCCTTTACAACCAAGCTGTTTGTAGGAGACGTCTTTGACCGGTTTCTTGTAAAAGAGGCTTCTATTACCACCTTTAATACATTTACCATTGACGGGGCCATACGGTCCGGTTATTATACAGCCGAAGAGAAGGAAGCGCTTAATTTAGGGGAACTTTCTACCTGGGAAATGATGAAGCCCTTTTGTTTTTCACTGATAAAGGGCAAAAGGCTGCCTGGAAGTTTTAAGATTGTGATGCAGATGCCAAAAGAGGACACGGAACGTTTCCTTTCGGAAAGAAAGATTTCCTTAACCGCCAATGAGGTCAAGGGTCTTTATATTAATATAAGATACGAAGAAGACCGCCTGATCTGTGTAACAGGAACCTCAGTTTCTGTTTTTACTCTGGACAAAACCTTAGATCAGGAATGGGACCTGGCATTTAAGGAATTTTTAAAACAAAACCAGATCATTTATCTGGAATAATAATATTATCAGCACTCAAACGGTTTGAGTGCTGATTTTCTATTGACATTTCCATTTCTGCGTATTAAAATACTCTTTGCAGGTATAATTTGTATGAATTCCATGATAGTCATGGAACAAAAATAGAAAAAGAGAGTAAGGAGTGTTCTGATATGGCAAAAACAGGAAGCTTAACAATCAACAGCGAAAATATTTTTCCAATTATTAAAAAATGGTTGTACTCAGACCATGACATTTTTTACCGTGAGTTGGTATCCAATGGAAGCGATGCCATCACAAAGCTGAAAAAGCTTGATGTTATGGGAGAATGGCAGAAGCCGGATGATCTGGAGTTTAAGATTGAAGTGATTACAGATTCCAATGAAAAGACTATTACCTTTAAAGACAACGGTCTTGGTATGACGATGGAGGAAGTGGATGAGTACATCAATCAGATCGCTTTTTCCGGAGCAAAGGATTTTCTTGAAAAATATAAGGACAAGACCAACGAAGATCAGATTATCGGACATTTTGGACTTGGTTTCTACTCCGCTTTTATGGTTGCAGACAAGGTAACGATCGACACAAAGTCCTATAAAGAAGGATCAGCGTCGGTTCACTGGGAGTCTGAGGGCGGTACGGAATTTGAGATGGAAGAAGGGGATAAAGAAGACTTTGGAACGACCATTAAACTTTATCTCAATGAAGATTGTCTGGAATTCTGTAATGAATACAGAGCAAAAGAAGTTTTAGAGAAATATTGTTCCTTTATGCCCGTTGGAATCTACTTAACCAATGAATCGGCAGAGCCTCAGTTTGAGACCATTGAAAAGGAAGAACTGACAGAAAAGGATACTGTGGTTGAGACCATAGTCGAAGAAGCCGAAACAGAAGAAGTAGAGAAGGAAGACGGCGAAAAAGAGATAGTGGAAGTTTCTCCAGCCAAAGAAAAATACAAGATTAAAAAACGTCCGGTAACAGTAAATGATACCAACCCTCTGTGGAATAAACACCCCAATGAATGTTCAGAAGAGGATTACAAGGGCTTTTACCGTAAGGTATTTAATGATTACAAGGAACCTTTATTCTGGATTCATTTAAATATGGATTATCCGTTTAACTTAAAGGGAATTCTCTATTTCCCCAAGCTTAACTTAAGTTATGACAGCTTAGAAGGAACCATTAAGCTTTACAACAACCAGGTATTTATTGCAGATAATATCAAGGAAGTAATACCAGAATTCTTAATGCTCTTAAAGGGTGTAATTGACTGTCCGGATCTTCCTCTGAATGTATCAAGAAGTGCACTGCAAAATGACGGTTTTGTAAAGAAAATCTCAGATTATATTACGAAAAAGGTAGCGGATAAGCTGACTGGTATGTTTAAGACAGACCGAGAAAATTATGATAAATATTGGGCAGATATCAATCCATTTATTAAGTTTGGCTGCTTAAAAGATGAGAAATTTGCAGAAAAGATCAATGATTCCGTTCTCTTTAAGAACCTGGAAGGCAAGTATTTAACGCTGGCAGAATGTCTGGAAGAGAATAAGGAAAAACATGAAAACCGCATATTCTACATTAACAATGAAAAAGAGCAGAGCCAGTACATCAATCTATTTAAGGAAGCTGGTCTTGATGCGGTATATTTAACAGAGAATATTGATAACCCATTTATGGGATATTTGGAGCAGAAGAACGAAGACGTGAAGTTCTTATGTATCAACTCCGATTTATCTGATATTTTCAAAGAAGAAGTTACGGAAGAGGACAAAGAAGCCATGAAGTCTGATGTGGAAGCATTGACTGAGCTTTTCCGTAAAGTTTTAAATAAAGAGAATTTAGAGGTTAAGGTTGAAAAGTTAAAGAATGATACCCTGTCTTCCATGATCACTGTGTCTGAAGAATCCAGACGTATGCAGGAGATGATGAAGATGTATACCATGCCCGGTATGGATGCTTCTTTATTTGGAGCAGGAGGAGAGACTTTAGTTCTTAATTATAACAATAAACTGGTTCAGTATGTGTTAGGTCATAAAGAGGGCACTCATACCAACGCAATATGTGAACAGCTTTATGATCTGGCCGCTTTAAGCCACGGATCTCTGACATCAGAGCGAATGACACGCTTTATTGCAAGAAGTAATGAACTGATGTTAATAATGGCAGAGTAATAAAAGGTGTTGTAATGCAGGAAATAAAAGGGTGGATGCCAAAAACAGAAGGCCTTCGGGAAGAAGGCGGCTGTTTTTGACATCCATTTTTTTCATATTTATTCTATTGACAGACGAACTTTGTTTCTCTATAATATATAGTAATGAATACTACATGATAAGTTTTTGTGCCAGGAGGAAAATATAGATATGAGCTATAAAATTATTGGGGACAGTTGTACAGACCTGACACCGGATCTGAAGAAAGATCCCCACTTTCAGATCATTCCGTTAATTTTACAGGTCGGTAATACGCAGATAATTGACGATGAGACATTTGATCAAAAGCAGTTTCTTGAGTTGGTTAAAGGCAGCAGTGAGTCTCCTAAGACAGCATGTCCATCTCCTGAGTTATATAAACAGGCATTTGAATGTGAGGAGGAGGATATCTTTGTCATCACTCTATCCGAACATTTAAGCGGAAGCTATAACAGTGCAGTTTTAGGTAAGAAACTGTATGAAGAGGAACATGGAAAAGACAGTAAGAAGATTGCTGTGTTTGGATCAGATTCTGCATCTTGCGGGCAGCTTAATATTGCTGTAAGCATTCAGGCGCTTTGCCAGGCATCTCTTCCCTTTGAGGAGATTGAAGATCAGATAAGAGCCTATATAAAGGATATGAAGACCTATTTTGTGCTGGAAAGCCTTGATACATTAAGAAAGAACGGACGTCTTAGCGGCCTGCAGGCCTTCTTTGCAACAGCTTTGAATATTAAGCCTGTTATGGGAGCTGAATCCGGAGTGATTGTCAAGCTGGACCAGGCCAGAGGAATCAACAAAGCATTGATCCGCATGGCCGATATCGCCATGAAGGATGCAGGAGATACCAGGAACAAGTTACTGGCAATCTCTCATTGCAATAATCCAGAGAGAGCGGAGTTTGTAAAGCAGGAGATGCTAAAAAGAGGGGTATTTAAGGACGTAATGATTACAGGAACAGCAGGTGTGGCCACAGTATATGCCAATGACGGCGGGATTATCATGACCCTGTAAGTCGGTCATGACATAAGGTTCCTACGTGGGAGAAAAGCCGGTTTTGCAGAGAATAGGAAACGTGATTCCTTTCATGCAGACCTGGCTTTTTTTCTTGTTTTTATCTGTATCTGACTAAATTCACTTCATTTGACAAAACTATGGAACCAGTGTAAGATGTAAAAATGGGAATTAATACCAGAAAATATATAAGGAAAATCATATGAAATATCCACATGAAGCTGTGGAAAAGTGTGCTGCCGAGTCATATATGTGGAAAAGAGATCAATAATTGTGGAAAAAGTTATGAATCAGCTAAAAGTATGTGGAAATTATTAACAATCTGGAGGAGTCTATGAAGAAAACAAATGGAACCATGAAAATTCTGATTATCCTTCCCGTATTGCTGTTTGTATTGCTGGCAGGGTGGATTGGAGGAACGGAATGGAAACAGAGACAGAGCGAAGGGGGAGCGGTCAGTAAAGCGGCCAGGGATACTCTTGCTTCTTCCATTGCCCAACAGGACACTGAGGAGAACGTGAAAGAGAGTAACAGCCAGGAGGTCCTGACTGTGGCGGATGAAACCAAAGAGTCCAGTGTAAACCAGGAGCAAAATCCAGTGGTCCATCTGCTTTTTGCAGGAGATATATTACTTTCTACTCATGTTACCACAGCATATGATAAGAGCGGTGGCATAAATGGAGTACTTGATGAGGGGATGCAGGAGGAGATCAGTAAGGCAGACATCTTTATGGCAAACCAGGAATTTCCATTCAGCAATCGGGGGTCAGCAGCACCGGACAAGCAGTTCACATTCCATTTAAATCCGGACCGGGTATCCATGATGAATGAAATTGGAGTTGATATTGTAACAATCGCCAATAATCATACACTGGATTACGGAACAGATGCACTGTTAGATACCTGTACGACGTTAGATGGAGCAGGTATCCGCTATGTGGGTGCAGGCCCGGATATGAACCGGGCAAAACAACTTGAGACCATGGAAGTAAATGGGAAAACCTTTGGATTTCTTGCCGCATCAAGAGTTTATCCCGATGCAAACTGGGTGGCAAACAGCAAAAAGCCAGGTATGGTAAGTGGATACGACCCAACCATACTTCTTGAGGAGATCCGTAAAGCCAGGAGTATCTGTGACTATCTGGTGGTTTATGTTCACTGGGGAGTGGAGAGGGAAGACAAGCCCAAGGAATATCAGCGGCAGTTGGGACAGCAGCTGATTGATGCTGGTGCAGATATAATTGTAGGCAGCCATCCTCATGTTCTTCAGGGTGTGGAGTATTATAAGGGAAAGCCGATCTGCTACAGTCTGGGCAATTTTATATTTGGCAGCAGCATTCCAAAGACAGCTCTTATGAGGGCAGAGGTGAATTTTGATAATAACACCACCACTCTTTCCCTGGTTCCGGGGACCTCAGGTGCAGGATTTACGAAAGCACTGACAAAACCGGAAGAGGTAAAGGGATTCTACCAGTATTTTCAGGGTCTTTCTTTTGGGATTACAATCGATGACAATGGTGTCATTCACAATGACGGCAATTGATTCAGACGAGGTATCTGTCACCCTGGCAGATGCCTCGTTCTTTTAACCGCTTTGTCAGTGTATTCAGTACCTGACGTTTATTGCCGCTCCATAAAGGCGCGAGAAGGAGCTCTTTGGGACCATCACCGCTTAGACGATGGATGACAACCGAAGGAGGGAGAAGGGCGAGACAGTCTATAACCAGATCTGTATATTCTAAAAGAGAATAAACCGGTACAGCTCCCTTTTTATAAAGATCCGCCAGGTCAGTTCCTTCCAGAATGTGAAGAAGCTGCAGCTTGATGCCATCAATACCGTGATCTCCCAATCGTCCCAGATAGCGAATGGTTTCAAAAATCATGTCCTTGGATTCACCGGGAAGACCTAAAATGACGTGGGCAATCACAGTGATTCCAGCTTCTTTTAAACTCTTCCATGCATGATAAAAGTCAGTCAGTGGATACCCCCTCCGAATGAATTCTGCTGTGGAGTCATGAATCGTCTGAAGTCCCAGTTCCACCCAGACCGGCTTGATACAGTTTAATTCTTTTAACAAAAGAATGATTTCAGGAGGAAGGCAGTCAGGTCTTGTGGCGATGGACAAAACGGCTACATCAGGCTGGGAAATGGCCTGCGTAAAGAGTTCCCGTAAATACGCAGCTGGTGCGTAAGTGTTGGTATAGGACTGAAAATAAGCGATATAAAGCCCGTCCGCTGTGTTCATCTTAAGAGCCACCTGCGCTTTCGCGGACTGAATCTGCTCTGTCACAGATGCATGAAGCCCTTTGGATTCTGCAAATTCCCCGGAGCCGCCGCTGCTGCAGAAAATACAGCCCTTCGTTCCCAGTGATCCATCCCGGTTTGGGCAGGTCATGCCTCCGTCTAAAGCAAGCTTATAGACTTTCTGTCCATATTGCATTTTCAGTTCATAATCCAGAGAGTGGTAAGGCTTGTCATTCCAGAACATGATGACCTCCTGCTTTTTTGATTGTTTCATTATAGAAGAGGAGAAGAGGGAAGTCAAATTATTTTATAGCTTTTCGTAAAATATTATATTGTGAAAACTTTGGCACTTATGTTATACTCGAGACAATGGCGCTTATTTGCCAATGAATGGGGAAAAGGAGATTTTGCAACATGAAAACAGAAGAAATAATCCGTTTTTTAGAATCCAAAAAGGCAGGAAACTTAATGACTGCGTTGTATGGGGAAAAAGCGGCAGGAGAGAATATTTTAAGATATCAGAATCTGGTAAAGGACTTTAACGATCATTTTCCGGAAGAAGATGTGTTTTTATTTACATCACCTGGACGTACGGAGATCAGTGGGAACCATACCGATCATAATCACGGCAAAGTCCTGGCAGGAAGCATTAATTTAGACTGTGTAGGTGTGGCCGCAAAAAACGGCAGCAGCATAGTAAATATTGTCAGTGTGACTTACGACCAGAGTTTCACCATTGATTTAAATGATTTGGAGCCAAGCGATAAAAAAGCCGGCACAATTGATTTGGTAAAGGGACTGTTAAAGGGATTCTTGGAAAAAGGCTATGAAATCGGCGGTTTTAACGCTTATATAACCAGTAATGTAATCAGCGCGGCAGGAGTTAGTTCTTCCGCTTCCTTTGAGATGCTGCTTTGTTCTATACTAAATACATTTTTTAATGACAGCCGCATGGATACAGTGGCTTATGCACATATCGGAAGATATGCGGAAAATGTCTATTGGGATAAGGCTTCCGGCCTGCTTGACCAGATGGCATGTGCAGTGGGTGGTCTGATTACCATTGACTTTAAGGATCCAGCCCAACCGGTAGTTGAGCAGATTGATTTTGATTTCGCTTCCCAGAACCACAGCCTGATTATTGTCAACACAGGAAAAGGACATGCGGATCTAAGTGCCGATTATTCTTCCGTACCTGCTGAGATGAAGAAGGTAGCAGAGTTTTTTGGCAAAGAAGTTTGTTCGGATATTACAGAAGAAGACGTCATTGAGCAGTTAAGTGAGGTTCGGGAATTTGCAGGGGACCGTTCCGTACTCCGTGCTCTTCACTTCTTTGAAGAAAATAAGCGTGTGGATGCGGAAGTGGCTGCTTTAAAGGAAGGAAGATTTGATGAGTTTCTGTTAAATATTACTGCTTCCGGTAATTCTTCCTGGAAATGGCTGCAGAACTGCTTTACCAATACCAGCTTCCAGGAACAGGGAATTACAGTTGCTCTTGCTCTTACGGAATTGTTTATCGCCAGTAAGAAACAGGGTGCATGCCGAATTCACGGAGGTGGGTTTGCAGGGGTTATTATGGCTGTGCTTCCCAATGAGATCACAGACGAGTACATCTCCTATATGGAAAAAGCAATGGGAGAAAACAATGCTTACCGGATGAGCATCAGACCCTATGGTTCCATCTGTTTTAATACAGTTGCAGAGCAATATTAATTGTAAATCCTGCCATAATAGAGTACAATAGAAGCAAGAAATCCTTCATATGTATGTAAGGGAAAAGGAGGCAGGCATTATGAAAGAAAAAAGTAATCTGATCATCACCATAGGAAGGCAATACGGAAGCGGCGGACGTATTGTGGGAAAAGCTCTTGCAGAGGAACTGGGTATTCAGTTTTATGATGAAGAGATTCTGACGATCACATCGGAACAAAGTGCGGTTGGAGAAGTTTTTTTCCGTCTTGCAGATGAAAAAGCCGGCAATAATTTACTGTACCGGATTGTTAGCGGATTAAAACCTCAGCTTGGCAGGCCCTCCACTGATGCGGACATCGTAAAACCGGAGAATTTATTCCGTTTCCAGTCACAGGTAATTAAAGAACTGGCGAAAGAGGAATCCTGTATTATTGCCGGAAGATGTGCGGATTATATATTAAGCCGTGAGGAAGAGACTGTTCCGGGACTTGTGAAGATCTTTGTTTATGCAGATACACCTACACTGATTCAGAGAACGATGGAAGTTGATAAGATCGATGAGAAAGAAGCAGGCAAGCGTGTAAAGAAGATTAACAAGGAACGGAAAGAATATTACCGCTACTATACCGGTGAAAATTGGGAAGATTGGGATAATTATGATCTCATCATTAACACAAGCAGAATCGATTTGGAGCAAACGGCCAGGTTGATAAAAGATTATATAAAATTAAGAGGAATTGAAGCCTGAAACGTATTGTAAAACCGTTGATGCAGAGATATAATGAATAATAGAAGTGAGAAAAGCCGGTTGGAATAATTCCACTGGCTTTTTTCAGAAAACGTGTTTTCAGAACGGAGATCACTTATATGAACTACGGAAAAGACTCCAGGATTACATCTGTGATCG
>JAQSYE010000279.1 GCA_029256305.1 Lacrimispora sp.
GCTTGGACGATTGTTGAAAGCCAGAGGCTACAAAGTAACAATGCAAAAATTCGATCCTTACATCAACATTGATCCAGGTACTATGAATCCGGTTCAGCACGGAGAAGTCTTCGTCACAGAGGACGGCGCAGAGACAGATCTTGACCTTGGTCATTATGAGCGTTTTATCGACGAAAGCTTAACGAAAAATTCCAATGTTACCACTGGTAAAGTTTATTGGAACGTACTGACCCGTGAACGGCGCGGGGATTTCGGGGGTGGCACCGTACAGGTTATCCCTCACATTACCGACGAAATAAAGAGCCGTTTTCACCGTAACCACAATTCCTCCGATACTGAGATTGCTATTATAGAGGTAGGTGGAACGGTAGGCGACATTGAAAGCCAGCCTTTCTTAGAGGCGATTCGACAATTCCAACACGAAGTAGGCCACGAAAATGCGATTTTAATCCATGTGACCCTAGTTCCATATCTGAAAGTTTCCGGCGAACTGAAAACGAAACCAACCCAGGCCAGTGTAAAAGATTTACAGGGAATGGGTATCCAGCCCGACATCATCGTATGCCGTTCCGAACTGCCCCTTGATGACGGAATCCGCAGCAAAATCGCACAATTCTGTAATGTTCCCAAGACACACGTAATACAAAACTTAGATGTGGAAGTATTATATGAACTCCCTCTTGTAATGGAAGAGGAACATTTGGCTCAGGTTGCATGCGAGAGCTTACATTTACCCTGCCCGGAACCTGATTTAAAGGATTGGGCTGCTATGATCGATAACTGGAAACATCCAGAGCACGAAGTAACCGTCGCTCTTGTAGGAAAATACATCCAGCTTCACGACGCTTATATTTCTGTAGTGGAAGCTTTAAAGCACGGCGGAGTTGAAAGCCGCGCCGACGTTCATATCAAGTGGGTGGATTCAGAACTTGTTACCGACGAGAACGCTTCCGAATATTTCAGTGACGTAGACGGAATTCTGGTTCCCGGAGGTTTTGGAAGCCGCGGAATTGAAGGCAAGATATCCACAATCCGTTATGCAAGAGAAAACAGCATTCCGTTCCTCGGTCTCTGTCTCGGCATGCAGATGGCAATTGTGGAATTCGCCCGTCACGTAGTCGGATTCAGCGACGCTCATTCTGTAGAGCTTGATGAAACCACGACTCATCCTGTGATTCATCTGATGCCTGATCAGAACGGCATTGAAGATATCGGTGGAACCCTTCGTCTTGGTTCCTATCCATGCGTCCTGGACAAGTCATCCAAGTCTTTTGAAGTTTATGGAGAAGAACTGATTCATGAGCGTCACAGACACAGATATGAGGTAAACAATGATTACCGCGATGATTTAATCAAAGCTGGTATGAAATTATCCGGTATCTCACCTGATGGACGTATTGTTGAAATGATAGAAATTCCGGAACACCCATGGTTTGTAGCAACTCAGGGACACCCGGAACTGAAATCAAGACCGAACAGACCTCACCCTCTGTTTCGGGAATTCATTCGGGCTGCTGTGAAGCATCAGTAGAATGTATCAAATTTTTCAGAATTATGGAGTCCGCACCCTTTGACCAGGAGGTGGGCTCCTTTTTCTATATCTAATTGCCACTGTTTAACAAATTCCTCTGTCCGCCACTGAAACACCAATAAATACCGTTGTTTCCAGAAGGTTACCAGAAGTTTGTACTCTTTTCAGGGATAGGGCTTCATTTTTATTGTTAAAATAAGAATTTACTTTATATTATTATTTTCTTTCATTTTTTTCTTGCACTTTTCTCATCTTCTGCTATAATATAATGCAACGTGTGTCTACAGGGAGGACAGTTGTTCTTGTATGAAATACACAAAAAGGAGGATAAAATTATGAAATTGAAAAAAGTATTTGCACTGACTATGGTAGCATGCTTAAGCGCCAGTGTAATCGCCGGATGCAGTTCCAGTCCCCAGACTGCAAAGGATAACGGTGAGAAGGTAATTAAGATCGGAGTTTTTGAACCAACCACCGGAGAGAACGGCGGCGGCGGAATGCAGGAAATTTTAGGTATCCGTTATGCCAACCAGACTCACCCGACCGTGAAGATCGGCGGAGTAGATTATCAGGTTAAATTAGTGGAAGTTGATAATAAATCAGATAAGACAGAAGCCGTAAACGCAGCACAGAAGCTTGTCAGTGAAAAAGTTTCCGCTGTAATTGGCAGCTATGGTTCCGGTGTATCAATTGCAGCCGGACAGATCTTCGCAGATGCAAAGATTCCGGCAATCGGAGCTTCCTGTACCAATCCTCAGGTTACTCAGGGCAACGATTTTTATTTCCGTGTATGCTTCTTAGATCCATTCCAGGGTACTGTTATGGCAAACTACGCCAATGACAACGGAGCAAAGAAAGCCGCCATTATCACTCAGCTTGGAGATGACTATTCTTCCGGACTTGGTTCTTTCTTTAAAACAGCATTTACCAAACTTGGCGGAACCATCGTAAGCGAAGAACAGTTCCAG
The DNA here is from genome assembly GCA_029256305.1 of Lacrimispora sp. Lineage (GTDB taxonomy): Bacteria > Bacillota > Clostridia > Lachnospirales > Lachnospiraceae > Lacrimispora. The sequence continues at coordinate 2,500 of JAQSYE010000279.1, forward strand.
ACCAACCAGACAGATTTCAAGGCAATCTTGACCAACATTAAGGCGCAGAATCCTGACATCATCTTTGCACCATCTTCCATTACATCAGCGCCGCTTATCATCAAGCAGGCTCGCGAGCTTGGACTTACAGCAACCATCGCTGCAGGTGATACATGGGAGAACTCAACCATCATCGAAAATGCAGGTGACTCTGCCAATGGCATCGTACTTTCCACTTTCTTTGATGAAGCTGAACCAGCCAACGATGAAGCCGCTGCTTTCATCTCCGGATTTAAAACCTACTTAAAAGAACAGAAACAGGACGAAATCATTCCTGCTGTATCTGCTCTTGGCTATGACGCTTACCTTTGTGCTCTTAAGGCCATTGAAACTGCAGGCTCCACAGATGGTTCAGCCGTCCGCGATGCATTAAAGGGAGTTACCATTGACGGTGTTACAGGAAAGATTTCCTTTGACGAAAACGGCGATGCAAAGAAAGATATGGCATTTATCAAGACCGTTGAAGGCGGCAAGTTCAAATTCTTAACAACAACTACAGTTAAATAAACGCACATACCGCGACAAAGCAGTCAAAAACGGATGAGTGGGGACGCAATTTTTTCCCCACTCGTTCCATTTGCAGGCTGATTTTAAGCATATTCCATACTAAACAGATAGGAGGCATTTTGCCACATGAGTCTTTCAACCTTCTTACAGCAGTGCCTGACCGGTATCTCCTTAGGCGGTGCTTACGCACTGATTGCCATTGGTTACACACTGGTTTACGGCATCCTGCGGCTCATCAATTTCGCACACGGTGACATCTTTATGATGGCAGGCTATTTTATGATTTTTGCAATGGCAACTTTTCCATGGTATATCGCCATTCCCATCGTCTTACTCATCACCGTCCTATTAGGTGTTTCCATTGAGCGGGTGGCATACCGTCCTTTACGTACCGCACCAAGAATGTCTGTTATGATTTCTGCAATCGGAGTTTCCTACCTGCTGCAGAACCTTGCTACTTACTTATTTACGGCACTGCCAAAAGGATATCCGGAAATTCCATTTTTAAAGAAGATCTTTAAGATCGGAGGTCTTTCCGCATCTTTTGTTACATTTCTGACACCAGTACTTACTTTAATCATTGTATACGCCCTGATCATTCTTATTAATAAGACTAAAATCGGCATGGCTATGCGTGCTGTTTCCAAAGATTACGATACTGCTTCCTTAATGGGAATCAAGATCAACCGCGTTATCACCTTTACATTTGCCATCGGCTCTCTTCTGGCTGCTGTAGGCTCGATCCTGTATTTTACAGACCGTATGACCGTTTTTCCATTCTCCGGCTCCTTACCTGGCCTGAAATGTTTCGTAGCAGCAGTATTCGGAGGTATCGGAAGCATTCCCGGCGCTGTAATCGGCGGATTTATCCTGGGACTTGGGGAAACAGCTCTGGTCGCCATGGGTTATTCCACGTTCAGCGACGCTTTTACCTTTGTTCTATTAATCGTCATTCTCCTGATCAAGCCTACCGGCCTGTTTGGTGAGAAGACAACCGATAAAGTGTGAGGTGTCATCTATGAAAAAGAAAGCATTTTCCAAAAACAAACTATGCGGTGGTTGCGGTTTCCATGAACTTACTGACTGGCTTCACTGGTCTGTTCTCCCTTGGCCAGGCAGGTTTTATGGCGATCGGAGCCTATACAGTGGCCATTCTTACCATTCCTGCAGAAGCCAAAGCCAGTGTCTACTATGTAGACGGCATCGCTCCTTTCCTGGCAAATTTACAGTGCCCTTACTGGCTCGCACTGATCATTGCAGGACTGTTTGCGGCTGGAGTGGCCGCTCTGATCGGTATTCCTGTACTCCGATTAAAGAGTGATTACCTGGCAATTGCAACTTTGGGATTTTCTGAAATCATCCGGGCTGTCATCGCTGCACCTCAGTTAAATAAGGTGACGAATGGTTCCTACGGATTAAAGAGCATTCCTGGCTTTCCAAATATTTTTGCTGCATTCGGACTTTGTGCCCTCTGCATCCTTTTAATGGTTCTTTTGATCAACTCCTCTTACGGCCGGGCATTTAAGGCGCTCCGTGAAGATGAAGTGGCTGCACAGGCCATGGGACTGAACCTGTTCCGTTACAAGGAGCTGGCATTTATCATTTCCTCTTTTTTCACCGGTGTAGGCGGAGGTCTTCTTGCGATCTTCATGCGCTCCATTGAATCCAAGACCTTTTCCATTAACCTAACCTACGATATCCTGCTGATTGTAGTTCTTGGCGGTATCGGAAGCGTCACCGGCAGCGTAATTGGTTCTTTCCTGGTTACTGCAGGCAGAGAATGGCTGAGATTCTTTGATAATCCTCTTTATATTGCAGGTATTCAGATTCCTCTGTTCCGCTCCGGCTTTCGTATGGTAATCTTCTCCATACTGCTTATGGCAGTAGTACTCTTCTACCGCAGAGGTGTCATGGGAAGCAACGAATTTTCCTGGGATGGACTGTTCCGGCTGATTAAGGGAATCCCGAAGAAACTGAAAAAGAAAAACAAAGCACAGAAGGGAGAAAACGCATAATGTCAGCTACAGCTAAAACCAGTGCAAATGTACTTCATATGCAGGATGTTACCATGCAGTTCGGCGGTGTTGTGGCAGTAAACGGTTTAACTCTCGACGTAAATGAAGGTGAGATCGTTGCCTTAATCGGCCCCAATGGTGCTGGAAAAACCACTGCATTTAACTGCATGACCGGTATTTATGAACCTACCTTCGGACAGGTGGATTTTATGGGCGAAACCATACTCTCCAACACACCTAAGGGAAAGATGCAGAAGATGTACCTGGGGGAAGTAAAGCCCAGACCTCTCTCCATCGTGCGCAATACACCGGATGTCATAACAAAAAAAGGAATTGCACGTACCTTTCAAAATATCAGGCTGTTTGGACAGCTGACTGTCTTTGACAACGTACTAATCGCCAAACATATGCGGGCAAAACAGAATGTATTTTCTGCTACCCTGCGCTTGAACAGAAAGGAAGAAGCCAGAATGCGGGAGGAAACCTCCGCTCTCCTTAATGAGCAGAACTTACTCCATTTAAAAGATGAAATTGCTTCCTCTCTGCCATACGGCCTTCAGAGACGTCTGGAAATTGCAAGAGCGCTTGCCACGGAACCGAAATTTTTACTTCTCGATGAACCGGCTGCAGGAATGAATCCTCAGGAAACCCAGGAGCTTACAGATTTTATCAAACAGATCCGGGATTCCTACCATCTGACTGTATTAATGATTGAACACCATATGGATCTGGTTATGCAGATCTCCGACCGCATCTACGTTCTAGATTTCGGCAAACTGATTGCACAGGGTACGCCGGATGAGATCCAGAATAACGAACGGGTAATTGAAGCATATCTGGGGGTGAGCGACGATGCTGAAGATTGATAACTTAAGAGTAAACTACGGCGGAATTGAAGCAGTAAAGGGTATCTCCTTTGAAGTACCGGATAAAAGCATTGTGACCTTAATTGGAGCGAATGGAGCTGGAAAGAGCACGACTCTGCGTTCCATCGTAGGTCTTGCGAAACCCTCTGCAGGAAGCAGCATCACGCTGGATGGTAAGGAGTTAATCGGTATGGATACTCCGGACATTGTCTCAAAGGGAATCGCACTGGTTCCGGAAGGACGCCGGGTATTTCCGGATATGACAGTTATTGAAAACATTAAAATTGGAGCTTATTTAAGAAATGATAATCTGGATGAGGATATCAACTGGGTCTATGACTTATTTCCACGGCTTAAGGAGCGAAGCTGGCAGCTTTCCGGAACACTCTCCGGAGGGGAACAGCAGATGCTTGCAGTTGCCAGAGCGCTTATGAGTCACCCAAGAATCCTCATGATGGATGAACCGTCTCTTGGGCTTGCTCCTCTGATTGTAAAAGATATTTTCTCAATCATTAAAGAGATCAATAAAAAGGGCGTGACAGTCCTCTTAATCGAGCAGAACGCCAATATGGCGCTTCATACGGCTGATGTAGGTTACGTGCTGGAAACCGGCCGTATCACCCTGTCAGGGCCTGGAAAAGAGCTTCTTGCAGATGAGTCAGTAAAAGCTGCTTATCTTGGAAAAAAGAAAGATTAACTACAAAAAAAACGCAGATAGATGTTCGCCTTTCCAGGCATACATCTGTCTGCGTTTTTATTTAGTCGATCACCCGTCGTATGGTAACCGGTCTTCTGTAATCCCAGGAGGAAATTTTAATCCCGCTTCTTCGGTTGGCTGCATGAACAATCTTTCCCTGCCCGATATACATGGCAACATGATCGATCTCACTGCCGCTGGAATAAAACAACAGATCGCCTGGTTCCATGCTGGAAGACGGAATCGCTTGTCCCTCGGCAGCCTGCTGCCTGGAGGTACGATCCAGCGAAACGCCTGCTGCATGCTCCATTACGTATTGAATGAAGCCAGAACAATCAGCGCCTGTATTGGGGTTTGTACCACCCCAGCGGTATGGATTTCCAACAAATTTTACTGCATAGCTTACGACCTGGGTCCGCAGATCACCATTTTTCTCTGCCTCCGGAATGGTATAGGCGATGGTGGCATTCTCCGGTGCATAGGCATACGCAGTCTGTCCGTTGTATTCAATTTTGGCCCAGCCTCCGTTACGGGAAATGTAACGGTACGTTTCGCCCTCATGAATTCTTCCAACAATTTCTGAATTCGTATCAGGCTGTTTGCGGACACGAAGGGTCTCGATGTCTACCCGGAGCAACAGCTGCATATCGTAATATGCGATTGCTCTGGCCTCCTGCCCAGTGGCTAAGTATTTTCCGTATACATAACCGGTTACCTGCCCTGATTTTATTTTATACCAGCCATTCTCTTCCGACAGCACACTGCTGCCTGAGTGGCTTCTTAATTTCCCTACGATTTCCGCATCGTTCTTTGGTTCTTTCCTGATGTTCAAGGAATCCTCCACAACTGCTAC
>JAQSYE010000049.1 GCA_029256305.1 Lacrimispora sp.
CTCTCCGGACGATGTATTTTGCCATATTCATTCTCCTAATCTATAAAGTATACCACATAGGCACATAGACATTTGCCGATGCGCTATGTGGTATGACCTTTAAATCTATTTATTATTCCACAATATAAGCATATCTGAAATCATATTTTCCACCAAAAACAGGATATTGTAAACCATGAAGACGATTATTAATATAGCTGTGTTTATCACGATAAAGCAGAGGTTTGATTGCTGTATCATCTTTGATTAAGATACTTTCTGCCGCACCATATAGTTTCAGCCGTTTATCATTATCCTGTTCTTTCGCTAACTGGTCCAGGATCTGATCATATTTTTCACTTGAATACTTACCATAATTACTGCTTCCGCCTGTTCTGAAGATATCGATAAATGTCATTGGATCATTATAATCTGCTCCCCATAGCTGCATACATAAGTCGAATTCACCACCAACCTGTGCTGCATGTGCAAGTCCAAAGTCACCTACAATATTTAGATTAACTTTAATGCCCAAATTATCCTGTATCCGCTGTACTACATATTGTTCAATGTCTTTTTCTATTGTTGTTTCTCCATAGCCCAGGAATTGGATCGTAATCGTACTTAAATCATCTGTATCTTTACCAAGTTCCTTTAATCCTTCATGAAATAACGCCTTCAATTTTTCCGGATTATTGGCATATTCGTTATATTCTTCTTTAATCGGCTCTGCTGCTTCTGTACGATATTCTTTATCCCCAACTTTAATATTTGGTGTTACAAGGCCATAAGCTGCAGTATATCTGCTATTATAAACAGAATCAATAAATGTCTGGCTGTCTAATGTATAAGCGACTGCTTTTCTTACTTTTGCATTTTGCATTAATCCGCTGGGACATGATTCCTGTGTATTAAATGCAAAAAATTGTGAAACAACATCCCCAGCCGTATAAAGTTGGCATTTGCCTTCACTTGCTGCCTGATCCCATTTTTTTAAATAATCACCAGAAGCTGCTACGTAATCTAATTGATCTGCTTCAAATAACTGGAACTGGGTAGCAGTTTCATTAATCTCCTGTAAATCGATTTCATCTAAGAATACATTTTCTGCATCCCAATACTCTGGGTTTTTTACGAAAACAGTACTTTGGTTAGCTGTATATTCCTGTACCATATAAGGTCCGCAGGATAGGGTCTGCATTGCATCCGTACCATATGTATCACCATATTTTTCAATATTATCTACACGGATTGGATTAAACACTGTATAAGATAATTTGTCAATAAAATAAGCTTCTAGTGCTTCCAGCGTAAATTTCAAAGTATAATCATCAACAACTTCTACACCAACTTCATCAAAACCACATTTACCATTGAAATAGTTTTCTGCATTTTTAATCGGAAATGCAAAAAAAGAATATTGACATGCTAAATTTACGTTCAGCATTCTTTCAACCGCATCTTTATATTGGCTGGCAACTACTTCTTTCCCATCTGACCATTTGTTTTTTCTCAAATGGAACGTATAGGTAAGACCATCTTCAGAAATTTCATATTTTTCACATCCTGTGTTTTCCAGAACTCCATTATTCTCTCTGAATAACCCTTCGCAGGTTGCTAAGAAAAACGAACCTGACTCAGAATCTCCAACCTGTGCGGTATCAAATGTAATCACATTAAATTGCATGCCATGTGCAATCTGTTCGGAGGCAAGAGTCTCTCCATTTGGTCCTTTTTTTCCATTTTCTGATGTTTTCTGAGTACCAGCCGCATCTCCGCCTGCAGTTTTACCAGCAGAACCGCCGCATCCAGCCAAACTGGATGCAACCAGTCCTGATACGATTAACATACTAAAAAATCTTCTTAATTTCATTGTTATCCATCCCTTTCGTTTCAATATTTATAATAGATACAAAACTTTTGTATTACCACATTGCTTAATAAGCACTTATGGGTATGAATCATCTCTATTATTCTTTTTCATACCAACCCTCCTTAAAATTTTTTATAGATTTAACGATCAACTGACGCATCTCGTATACTATACGATTATTATAGGGTAATATATAATCTTTCCAGTTTCTCAACAATTCTCTTCACACAGCCATCTTCAAACGGACTGTCTAACCCCACTTCTTTCAGCATGTTAGTAAAGAAATCGCTGGCTGACAGCGTACAAAGCTTTAAGTAGCTGTCCCAGGCTTCCTGGTAATTTTCATCCATTCTTATTTTGTACTGGAATGCACAGATCTGGGCAATACAGTAATCAATATAATAGAAGGGGTCGTCATAGATATGGGGCTGCTTTTGCCAGAACCCGCCTTTTTCAAAGTATGGAAATCCCGTATAATCCAAATGCGGCCGATATTCCTTTTCTAACTGCTTCCAGGCATTATGCCTTTGCTCCGGAGACATGTGAGGATTTTCATATACGACATGCTGGAATTCGTCTACCATACATCCATATGGAATAAATATGGCAGCGTCTTCTAAGTGCATGGAAAGGTAATCTTCAGTTCGGTCCCCAAAGAACTGATTCATCCAGGGTTCCGTAAAAAATTCCATTGACATGGAGTGAATCTCTGCTGTTTCCATGGTGATATCAGCATGTTCTCTGATTGGGTCCTTTCCCGAAAGAAATCCTTGAAAAGCGTGACCACATTCATGAGTAATTACGTTGATATCTCCACTCGTTCCATTAAAATTAGCAAAAATGAAAGGGGCGATGTAAACAGGTAGGTAGGTCATGTATCCCCCTGCCCGCTTTTTCTTTCTTCCCAACACATCAAACAACTCATTTTCAGACATAAAATCAAAAAATTCCTTTGTTTCTTTGGAAAGTTCCCCATACATGTTCTGTGCACAAGCCATGATTTCCTCCGGAGTACCTATTGGCTCTGGATTACCATCTTCGAAGAAAACACTTTCATCGACGCAGGACAGTTTTTCCAATCCCAGCCGTTTTTTTCTCTTTTCATGAAGCTTTTCTGCAAATGGTACAAAATATTCCTTTACCTGTTTTCTGAAATTTTCTACCATATCTTTGTCATAACAATTTCTCCTTACACGATCGTAACCCAATGCTACGAAATTATCATGACCTAACTCCCTCGCCTGTTCTGTACGGTTTTTCACCAACTTATCGTAAATGGAATCTAGTTTTTCTCCGTTAGCTTCAAAAAAGGCACAATATTTTGTGTATGCTTTCTGGCGCACCCCTTTGTCTTTATGGGTTAAATATTTTCTTATTAACGAAAGGTTAAGAGTCTCTCCCTCCCAGTCTATTTCAGCACCGGCAATTAACTTATTATATTCCGTTGTCAGAGCATTTTCTTCCTGCTTAAGCGGTATCAGTTTTTTATCAAAAGACCTTATATTCAGCTGAATATTCTTAAATGCTACCGTTCCTATCTTTTCTTTTAAATAACCTCTATAGGGAGACTCATACATCTGACGCGCATATCTAACATGCATATCAATAAGTTCAGGCTCTATTTCATCATAATAATCCCGCTCTTTTTCATAGAATTCATCTGTAGTATCAATATCATGTCTGATACTTGCAATTATAATCATTGTATCGATTTCATCTTTGAATCTATAGTATTTTTTGTGAACTTCGAATTGAGCCTCCCCACTTTTTGCATATGAAAAATCTTTCATAAGTTCTTCGAACTGGGCTTTTTTCTCTTCTAAATTCACTCTTTGATATGGCATTTCTTTAAACTTCATTTTAATCCTCCAATAATTTATTTTTCGTTACTTCTAATAAGTAATTGACAGCTTCCTTATTCATTTGATAAAAAACTTTATTATCTGATTTCTCTATATTAATGAGTCCCAATTTCATAAGTGTATTCATATGATGGGAAATTGTGGCAGTAGTAAGCTTTAGTTCTGCTGCAATTTCCTGTCCGTATGCTTTTTTATCCCGAATAAAACATAAAATCTCGAATTTACTGGGATCTGATAATAGCTTTAAACCATTACTTAATTCCTGATTAGTCAATTGTCTTTTTGAAACTTTATAACTACAGTCAAATAGTATTCCCACGTCCAATATATGATAATCTCCGATGTTTTCATCATTACCATAAAAAATGACTCGGTTGCAAGCCATAATTTGTGTTCGAATGAATGTTGGTTTGCTAGGATAACTATCTTCCTTGATGTTATAAAAACTATTCATTAACTTATAAAAACTATGTTGTTTAAAATATTCCATCCAATACTCAGTGGCTGTCTCTTTTAATTCTAATAATGTTTTTTCATGTTTCTTTAATGCTACAACCGTCTGCTCAAGGATTTCATAAAGAATATCCACGTGCTTGCTGGAATGTTCTATTAATTCCAGTAATTTCCACTTCTGTGCCGGTTCACATTCCAGGTTATTAATCCTGTCTGTAAATGTAACCTTCTGATTATTTTCAAAAACTGATGTCTTTAGATCGATATCATCAAATGAAAGCTCTATGGAATTATCATTTTTTATAGAATCCATTGATTTGTTAATAAATTTTTTTACATCATTCTTACTGCCAGAAAATGTGGAATGCCTCACACATTGATATAATATTTTTGCGATACATATATTTTCTGATATGAATGAGGTGAAATAGAATTTAATATCGGGGTTGTTTAAATCGGTTTGTCTTTCTATATCTTTCTGAATAATAGTTAAATTATCTAATTGGTAAGAGATTTTAGCCTGTTTCGTCTCATCTGTCCGTTTCAGTATATCCATTTTTAAGTTTTGATAAGATTTCTTGTTGATAATTCGAAATAATAATTCAATGCTTTCCATTAAGTAATCAATTTCTTTTATAACCATACACTCGATGCTCATTTTACCACCTCACCACTTTAAAAGAATAATCCATCAATACGTTGCATAAATACAGTGCATTTTTTTAATTATATCATCAATTAGAAGGTTGTCAATGAATACGTTAGATAAGCATCAAATATGATACTATTACCTTATAAGAAAAGGAATATAACTTATTTATGTATCCATTTCTTTTAAAATGGAAAGATAGTTGGAGCTGCTAAGGGGGATAACTGACAAAAAGCTGTAAAAACCTTTCATACTATGCAGGCCAATAATCAAAAGGATAAAACAATGAATTGGAGGAATTTTATTACAAAAAATGAGCCTTGCACTTAAAAGGCTCATTTTTACATTAAAAAACGATTATTAACTTAAATCATCCTTCCATACATAAAGAATTCCCTTATCCTGGAATTCTCTGATATCTTGTTTATTGTAGCCCAAATCTTTCATGATCTCCGGTCCCTGTTCACCAATCAAAGGACCACCTTTGTACTCTGGAACGCCCATTTCCTGGAACTTGACCGGTGGTCTCACCAAGGTACGAATATTTCCATTAGCATACTGCATTTTATAAAAGCAGTCATTTGCCCATGCCTGCTCATCCTCTAAAATTTCTTCCCAGGACTGAGCGACACTGAACGCAATATCATATTCTTTTAAAACAGGAATCCATTCCTTTGCTGTTTTCTTTTCCATTGCTTCCATACAGATGTCATAAACCTCTGTGCCCAAACCTTGGGCCTGAAGATTCTGAATGGGGAAGTAATTCTCATTCTCCAAAAGATCCCCTCTTCCCAGGGCTTTCATAAACTGCTTGTAGTAGGTGTTGTAATCCGGCATACAGGTCTGGATAAATCTGTCATCTTTCGTTCTCCAGGCTGCATTAAAGGGGTTTGCACTCTCCCTGATATTAATGGGGTATTCTTTCGCTGAACCATCATAATTAGCTGCCTGAATCATCATACCCATATTATAGACAGCCGTTTCAAACAGGCTGGTTTCCACCTTTTCGCCCTTTCCGGTTTCCTTCGCATGGTACAATGCTGCAAGGATTCCTGCAGCAAGATTCATTGCTACGTTATGATCTCCTACTCCCGGAACCACGTTCATGGGAACGGTTCCTTTCTGGCGAAGGGAATGGAGATAACCTCCTCTCGCAAAAAAGGCTGTGAAATCAAATCCCGGAAGATCTTTGTCAGGACCGTATTCTCCATATCCGGTCACTATGGCATAAACCAGCTTAGGATATTTTACCTTTAATGTTTCATAGTCCAGTCCAGCCCGTTCCAGGGCCTGAACTCTCCAGTTGGTAATCAGTACATCTGCGCCGTCTAGAAGTTTGAAAAATGCTTCCTTTCCTTCTGGTGCTTTCATATTAAGAGAGATGCACCGCTTGTTTCCATTCTCCAGGTCCCAGGTTGTATTTTCATACATGTCCAAAGGCCTTCCTTCTGATGGCGCCGTATGTCTCAGCGGATCTCCTTTGGCAGCTTCAATTTTAATCACATCGGCTCCGCAGTCAGCAAGAAAACGTCCCGCGCCTGCAGCCGCTATGAAGGTTGCCAGTTCCACTACCTTAATTCCGTCCAACAGCTTCTTTCCCATTTTAAATCCCTCCTTTATTTGTCAAACGCTTCAATGAGTGCAGGAATCACCTCATAAACATCACCTACAATGCCGTAATCTGCCACTTCAAAGATCGGAGCACCCGGATTTTTATTAATCGCTATGATCTGCTCTGAATTCTGCATGCCTGCCACATGCTGAATGGCACCGGAAATGCCACAGGCAAAATACACCTTAGGGCGTACTGTGGTTCCAGTCTGACCAATCTGATGAGAATGGTCGATCCAGCCTGCATCAACCGCCCCGCGGCTTGCCCCAACGACGCCCCCCAGCTTATTAGCCAGTTCCTTTAACAGGTCAAAACCTTCTGCCCTCCCGAGGCCCATGCCGCCGGATACAATGATTTCAGCATCCGTCAGGGATACTGCTTCGCTCACCTGTTTTACCACTTCAAGAATCCGGGTTCTTATGTCTTCTTTATTGAAATTTACGGGAATGGAAATCACTTGACCTTTCCGGCCTTCCTGTCTTCTGGCCATTTCCATCACTCCCGGACGTACGGTGGACATCTGCGGCCTGTGGTTTGGGCAAATAATGGTTGCCATCAAATTTCCCCCAAAAGCTGGGCGGGTCTGTTTAATTTTCTTATCCAGCTCATCAATTTCCAGCCTTGTGCAGTCGGCCGTCAGCCCGGTATTGCAGCAGACTGCCAGACATGGACCTAAGTCACGGCCGATATGGGTAGCCCCCAAAAGGACGATTTCAGGTTTATAAGTTTTAATTGCATCGTGAATCACAGTCGTATAGGCGTCGGTACGATAGGACTCCAGTTCTTTATGTTCTGCAAGATAGATTTTATCCGCCCCGTACTCAAACAGTTCTTCCACTAATCCATCTACCTGATTTCCGCATAAAACAGTACAAAGGCTACAGCCGATCTCATCTGCCAGTTTCCGTCCTTCTCCCAGAAGTTCTTTTACCACGGGCATAAGTGCCCCTTCTCTTTGTTCTGCAAAAACCCAAACATCCCGGTACTTTGATAAATCAACCGATTCCTTTTGCTCTTCTGTCTTTTCTATTGCATTAAACGGACATTTTTCCACGCAAACTCCGCAGCCGGTGCAGGCAGTTCCGATAACCGCCAGTTTATTTTCCATTTTTATCGCATCAAACGGGCAGCTCTTCACACAGATAGAGCAGCCCCTGCAGCTTTCTTTTATTACATTTACAGCCATGTTAACCTTCCTCCTTTTCCTGGGTATTAGAGATAATGCTTTTCTGTCAGTCTTTCTTTCAGCAATTCTGCCATTTGGGTCACTGTTCCGGCAAGCATCTCTCCCTTACCCTTTGGAGCGGGTGTAAATGAACGGAAAACCTGCGTTGGGGAAGCATTTAAACCGCAGTCTTTTGGATCTAGCCCCACATCCTCATGATTCCATACGGTAACATGTCTGGCATATGCGTCCATGATACCGCCTATGCTCATATATCGCGGCTCATTTAACTCCTTTACCGCAGTTAGAAGACATGGCATCTGAACCTCCAGTATTTCGTATCCGTTTTCCATTTGCCTTTGTACAATTAGCTTTTCTTTACACAGCTTTACATCCTGAACATAGGTCACCACCGGGATTCCAAGTCTTAAGGCCACCTGTGGCCCCACCTGGGCAGTATCTCCGTCGATGGCCTGACGTCCTGCAAAAATAATATCGTAATCACCAATCTTATCAATGCCTGCAGCAATGGTGGTGGAGGTAGCGCAGGTATCCGCTCCGCCAAAAGCGCGGTCACTCAGCAGATATGCCTCATCTGCTCCCATTGCCAGGCATTCCCGGAGCATATCTTCCGACTGTGGCGGTCCCATGGTAATAACACACACCAATGTTCCAGGTTTTTCATCTTTTATTTTCAGCGCCTCTTCCAGGGCATTTGCATCGTCAGGATTTAAAATACTTGGAACTCCGTCACGGATCAATGTACCCTTTACCGGATCGATTTTCACTTCATTGGTATCCGGCACCTGTTTTACACAAACCAAAATTTTCATTGTCTTATTACTCCTTCCATGTAGTGATTATTTTTTAAGCAGTTTTGATGAAATCACAAGCTGCTGGATTTGTGAGGTACCTTCATAAATAGTGAACACACGGCAATCTCTGTACATGCGTTCAATTTTATAATCCTTGATAAATCCGTAACCACCGTGGATCTGAAGCGCTTTTGAAGCGATTTCATTGCAGATCTCAGAAGCATAGTACTTCGCCATGGAGGCTTCCATACTGGCAGGCTGATGGGTGTCCATTAAGTACGCAGTTTTATACACAAGCTGTTTTGCCGCTTCCAGCTTTGTAGCCATATCTGCAATCATAAATGCAATTGCCTGAAAATCTCCAATCCGTTTTCCAAACTGTTTTCTTTCCTTTGCATATTTGATTGCCTCATCTAACGCCCCCTGAGCAACACCGATCGACTGTGCCGCAACTCCCATCCGCCCGGTGTCCAGAGTCTTCATGGCATTGATAAAACCCATACCTTCTTCACCAAGAAGATTCTCTGCCGGAATCCTTGCATTATCCATAATGATGTCACTGGTAGCACAGCCGATGACACCCATTTTATGTTCTGGCTTACCGCAGGAGATTCCAGGAGTGTTTTTCATATCCACAATAAACGCACTGATTCCTTTTGTTCCTTTTGCCATATCTGTCTTTGCATAGATCACCGCATAATCCGCCAGCGGGGCCATGGTAATAAAGGTCTTTCTGCCATTCAATATGTAAGAATACCCTTCCTTTACAGCGGTAGTCTGCATACCGCCTGCATCTGAACCTGCTCCTGGTTCCGTCAGGGCAAAACAAAGCTTTTTATTTCCGCTGATCAATGAGGGGAGATAGTTTCGTTTCTGTTCTTCTGTTCCGGATAATAGCAAAGGACCACCGGAAAGGGAGTTTGGGGAGGACACATAAATGCTTGCAACTCCACTGACTCTTGCAATCTCCTCCATAACCAGCACGTAACAGCGGGCATCACCACCGGAACCCCCGTATTCTCTTGGTGTCTTAATACCGAAAAATCCCGCCTTTCCCATTTTATCAAGTATATCCTCCGGAAAGGTCCCGCTTTCTTCCACCTCATCAAGGATCTCATTGGTCAGTTCTTTCTCCGCAAACTCTCTTGCCAGCTTCCTGACAAGCTCATGCTGTTTCGTAAAATACATGTTGTTTCCTCCTCAACCTTTTTTTGCTAACCGTCTCCCGACTTCCTGCCTTAATTCATGGATCATAATTTTGCCACTGGTGCTGAAAGGAAATGAGTCAAATTGACAGACGTATCTTGGAATCTTATAATCCGCCAGATTCTGCCGGACCTGTTCCATGACCCTTTCTTCTGAAAATTCTGCCCCGGGCTCTATAATGATACAGGCAGCAATTTCCTCCTGAAGAACCTGGGCAGCAACTCCCACTACCTTCACATCCTTGATTTCGGGAAGATCCAGGATACAGTTTTCAATCTCTACAGGTGCTATATTTTCACCACCACGGATAATCAGTTCTTTTTTCCGCCCGGTTATGTGAAGACAGCCATCTTCATCCAAATAACCCCAGTCTCCGGTATGAAGCCACCCCTCCTCATCTAACACCTGCTGCGTTTCTTTTTCTCTGTTGTAATACCCCTTCATGATATGATAACCACGTGACTGGATCTCTCCCGTCATACTGGTCTTTGCCTTACGCTTTCTTCCATCATCCCAGATTCTTAATTCGGTGTACGGTATCTTTTTTCCTGCTGTAAGTGCCTTCTGGCAGACAGAGTCCATATATCCGGTTATTGTAATTGCAGGGGAAGATTCCGTCTGCCCATAGGAGGGCTGCAGATGCTCCATCTTCAGTTCTTTACAGATACTGATATACTCCGACGGATGGATCGCAGACCCTGCTATAATTCCGCTTTTTAATGAGCTTAAATCATATTCACTCCTTCTGCGGTTCTTCACCATAGCCAGAAACATACTGGGAACACCATTTAAAATAGTGCAGGAGTTTTTTTGTATATTTTCCATGACTCCAATCGACTTGTAATACTGGTTTACATACATTGCTGCCCCCGCATGGACAGCGGACAATATGCCCGCTGTAATGCCAAAGCAGTGAAACAGGGGGACCGATAAGCACATGCGGTCGCGTTCGTTCCAGTGCAGGGATCGAACCATTTCTGCAGAATTGTTGACCAGGTTTTCATGGCTTAACATCACTCCTTTGGGAACTCCTGAAGTTCCTGAAGTAAAGAGTATGTTTGCGGTATCCAGAAACGAAAAGTTTTGTTCTATTTCCTGTAAAAGTCGTTTCTCTTCCTCTCCAATGCTGCGGTTTTCACATGCTGGAAGATGCTCCAGTGAAACTATTCCTTTTAGAAAGCTGTCTGGCCGATCCAGGCCTGCCTTTGATATAACCAGGTTATAATCTGCATTGCCACAGCCTTTTCCATAGAACAGATAGTCTGCATCTCCTTCTTTTAAAGTCCGGATTAACTCCTGATCCTTATAACATGTGTTAATAGGAAGAACAATCGCTCCGGCTTTCATTAGAGCAAAATAAACCATGATCCATTCCGGACTGTTAATTCCCCACAACGCTACGTGTTCCCCCCTTGAAATCCCTTTCTTTATAAAGTCAACTGCCCAAAAATCCGAGATTCCATCCGCTTCTTCCCATGAGTATGTTCTATCCTCATAGCAGATTCCTGGTGCTTTTGGCGTAAGAACAGCTCTCTTATGGAGCAATTCTCCAATTGTTTCTGATAAAAGGCCTGTCATTTTTATTCTCCTGCTTACCTCTGCCCCGTGGTTACGTCAGTTATTTCTCAATTTTTCCCATGGCCTCCCCAATCATCCGGATCAGGAATGGAACCAGTACCACAACAATGGTCACATAGCCTAAATATCCATATCCTACCTTTACCAGTGGAAGAAGACCAAACTGGGCAATAGCAAAAGCGAGAATGGTGCATAAAAGAGCGCAAATCAAGGTCTTTGCAGTAGGCTTTCCGTCACTTCTTCTCTCCTCAGGCTTTTCAAGCGCAACCACAACTCTCTGGACTGCTCCTGCAATCATGTTTACTGCCGTTGATACTGCTCCTAAGATAATGAGTATGGAAATCATGGGATTCATGAAGCTGGCTCCCACGCCGCCTTTGATTAAAGTAATAACAGGAAGGGGATCCTTGGATAAATCCGGATTAGTAGCAACTGCCATAATTCCTAAAGTGGAAAGCATAATCAAACCGGAGTTTACGATAAAACCGTAAATCATGCTTTTTCCTGCTTCTTTTTCTGTTTTAAAAGATTGTGCGTGCTGGTATAATAATCCAATAGACGCAAGCTGGAAGGAGGCATAGATAAAACATCTCCACAAAGCAGGACCTGCTGGTGCCGGATTAGCTGCTAAGATCCTGATATTTCCTTCAATACTGCTCCAGCTTACAATAATGTTTGGTATGTACACAATCAAAAGACCTACTATAATAATGACAGACAATGTGGAAGCAGCTTTTCTTACAAAATCCGTTCCAAAAATCGTAACTGCGAAAATAAACAAACCTATGATCAGGGTACATGCCATATAAGGAATTCCAGTCAGGGACTGCATGGTGGATCCTCCGGTTGCAAATGCAACAGATGGTGCCAGACACAGCAATAATATGTATACAACCTCATAAAGGTTAGAAAATACAGGAGCAAATTTTCCGTAAAACTTATTGTTAAAAGTTCTGTAATCATATGCTTCATGGATCTTGGCGAATCGAAGTCCGTACCACTGGAATACTGCTCCGATGGCCTGGGCCAGAATAGGGGTAATAAGCGCCCATATACCAAAAGCAACGAAATACTGCACAAGCTGCGCCCCGGAAGCAAAACCTCCGCCAAACTGAGTTGTAAACCATACGAATGCGACACCCACCGCTACCGGCATTTTATTTTTATCGATCATGACCTTCTCCTCCTGTTAAAACATATCTTTAAATGTTTCTATCATAGTTCCTGCCTGTTCATAATTTACTATTTGCCTGTCTACTTCTATCTGGATAACCGGAATTCCTGCCTCCCCGCAGGCTCTTTTTACCGTAACATAATCAAATTCCTCCGGATCACAGAACTTTGTAATCAGAACAACGACCCCACTGGCTTTGTGTTTCTTTGCCAGATCAACGATATAGCCGGCTCTCTTCTTTTCCGGATCATACAGAACGGAACAATGATCCATACGGGAAAATTTATCCGCAAGCCCTTCCAGTGGTTCCAGCTCCAGATTCACATCAATGCGGTATTGTCTTGATTCGTGAGCAACATCATCCCCCACAATCTGAAGCCCGTGCTCATCAAAGATTTTAAGCAGTCCATCACTGTCAGCCAGGATTCCGGTGGTAATCACCTTTAATTTGCTTTCTGTTTCCACCACCTGTGACAAAGCCTCCATGAACTGACAGACAAGAGCCGTATGTTCTTCCTTTTCCATGAAATAAGCACTTTTAAAGATATCTCTTCTCTGAACTGCTGTGATGGAAGGGTGCTGCTCCAGAACTTCGCTGAGTTTTCTCATTGCCTCATTGTGTTCATTGTAGATTTTATTGGACCGGGCAAGGGCGTCCTGGCTGAATATAACACCGGTTGCTGCCTCTAAATCTCGTATGATACGTTCATAGGAAACTTTTGTAAGTTCTTTCCCCCAATCTGGCTTCCTGTTCTGTGGATAAGTCACTGGAATAAAAGGAATGTCCTTTACTGCATATTTCCAGTTCTGACCCAGACACTTTAAGGAATCACAAAGGGAAGGAACCACAATCGCTGAGATACCGCTGTATTCTCCCCTGATCCCCAGCTCCAGAATACTCTGCATGATGGAACAGATAAATGCAGGAAAATATTTTTTTGATTCTTTCAGCTCAATATCTCCTCCCCATGCTCCCATAGGAACAAGTCCCATGGAATGAATCAATTCTTCCGGAGTATAAACAGGGACGCAGGCAACCACCTTTCTCCCCTCTGATAAATAGGCATCCAGTTGTTTTTTTGGTGAACTGGCAATTTCATGAAAACTGTCTAATAATTTATTTAATGTTGTCATCAGTCCTTCCCCCCTTTGTTCGTTTCCATAATTTCCATCAGCCCCTGAACTCTTGTTTCATACTGTGCCTCTGAAAAGTTCCTGGGATCTGCCTGATCACCATCAAATGAGGTAACCGGTATCTGGCAATCCTCTCCGATCTGTCGGCTCATTTCATACATGAAACCGCTCCAAAGCTTGCAGGAACGGTTTGTATGAACCAGAAGTCCTTCTGCATTGGTATTTTTTACAATTGCCTCTCTTTTATCTCTGGCATGTTCTAAGTTCATGGCATTTGGTACATTGCAGTATGCCCGTATTAGACCATCAAAATCATCATAAATAAATCCAAAGGCATCGGCATATATCGTGGCAACCATGTTAATCCCCCGTGATTTTAAACCGGTAGCCGTTGCTCTTAAGTGGGGCCAGCAGGCAATTCCCTCAAACATGATTCTATATTTTTCCTCTGCACGGAAAGTACTGGTTCCTTCTTTCACTGCCTTTTTGTATTCCTCCAGCAGTGTTTCAAAGGCCTCGGCTGCATCAATAGTCCCTCGCGCGCAGACAGCCACCGCCATATGATTGAGCAGGTCAAAACCATTGAGAGGAGATGGCGTATATTTTGTATACGATGTGGCCTCAAGCCATGCCCTTGAAGTCCTGTTTGATATATCCATGACCTCCCTGAATTTTTCATCGCTCCATTTCTTACCGGTTATTTCTTCCAGTTGCTCAACAGCCGCCAGAAACTGACTCCTGACATAAGCCACCTGGGCATCTGAGACCTCATAGTCAGGATTAAAGGGAATGTCAATGAGAATCATTGGAATACCAAGCTCTTTTGAGATATTCTCATACCATTTGATCATACAGTTACAGATGTTGTTGCAGCAAAGTACGAAATCTGGCAGAGGCATATTCTGCTCTGGGGTTTCTCCTACCTTCATATGTGCCAGGCTGATTCTTGCATAAGCGCAGATATCATTGGAATATCCTTCCGCTTCTGAAATTTCACACAGCCGCTGCCCCGCTCCTCTGGCCGCAATGGCTGCAGCCTGATTCTCAGGATAGCAGACTTTAATTCCCAGAGTCTGAAAAATTTCCTGGGGAAAATTGCTGGCGCACCATCCAATTTTTTCTCCCCTGTCCTTTGCCTCCTGGACTTCTTTGTAATGCTTTACCACAATCTCATTCAGCTTAAATTTTGCTGAATCAGGATCAATGGTAAATTTCGGTTTTGTTCCACCTTCACCCATAAAAAATTCCTCCTATCATGATTTATCGTAAGCGTAAAGCGCTGCCCCCAAAGCACCCATGAACTGGGCCATCGGGGAATAGATGATTTCAATCCCCAGCTCCTGTTCCATGGCTTTTCTTACCCCGCCATTTCTTGCAACGCCTCCACTCATGCACACGGTTTGCTGTACACCAATTCGTTTTGCCAGAGATGCCACCCTGCTGGCTACTGACTGACAGATACCGGCTACCAGGTCCGGAATTTTAACTCCGTTAGCCAGTTGGGAAATAACCTCGGATTCTGCAAATACTGTACAGGTATTGGATATTTTAACTGTGCTCTTTGCAATGGCCGCCTGCTTTTCCAGATCCTCAATTTTTAACTGAAGAATTCCTGCCATGACATCTAAAAACCGACCGGTCCCAGCCGCACACTTATCATTCATCAGGAATTCTGCCAAACGTCCGTCGGTTCCAAGGGATAGGACCTTTGCATCCTGTCCGCCGATGTCAATAATAGTCCTCACTTCCGGCATTAGATGATGAACCCCTTTTGCATGACAGCTCAGCTCGCTCATCTCTCCACTGGCATTTTTTAGCAGCTTTCTTCCATACCCGGTGCCATACACAGAAGTGATCTCATTTAGGTTAAGGTTTCCTGCGGCAAGCACTGCCGCAATGGCACGGTCTGGCCCGTCGGTTCCCGTTCCTGCAGCAATCAGGGAAGTGGAAATAATTTCTTGTCCATCTTTTAAAATGACTGACTTGGAAGTGGTAGAGCCAATGTCAACTCCTAATGTAAACATGGTTATCCCTCTCTCTTATTGTTTAATTTGTAACGATCATTCTCAAAAAAATATAATTGTATACTTGTATACAAGAACTACTATAAAAAAATGTATTCTTGTATACAAGTTATTTCAAAAAATAAAAAGTAATAAGATACATTTTTTCATAGATATATTATCAAATTCTGTACATATTGTCAATATATACTTTTTAACTATCAGCATAATATTCCAATATTATATATAGAGTGAATCTGGCACTTTTTCCTTATTATATATTATTGTTTTATTTGTAACAATCTTTTTTCTAAGCCAGCCCGATTAAATGTTTATGAAATACTGAGAGTAGTTTTCCTTTGCCTTATCTCTAATTTCAGATATTGTTTCCAGATGTTCCGCCATAGCATGCTGAGCTTTTACAAAATCACCGCCTTTGATTTCATTAACGATCGTCCGATGCTCGTCGATTAAGTGAGGCATTCTTTTGCCAAGAGCCACGTCGAAATTCCGCCATCTTGTGATATGGAGCATTAAATCCTCCAGCAATTTTATAAGATTATACCGTTCCACACTTTCTGCTATGGCCCGATGGAATGCCGAATCCAGCTTTTGAAATTCTAGGTCATACCCCTCCATATTCCGGTAGGCTTCCTGCTTTTCCAAATTATCTTCCAATTCATTTATCAATCGTTCTATTTTCTGCTCATCCCGCTGCGATAATAACTCGTAAAGTTCTTCTTTTTCCACGGCAGTCCTTAAAATAAGCAGGTCTCCAATCAATTTCAGGTCAATGAGGCTTACATATGTACCTCTCTGGGGGTAAACTGTAAGAAGCCCCAATTGATCCAGTCTTGCAAACGCATTCCGGATAATCGTTCTTGATACTCCATATTCATCTGCCATCTGGTTTTCACTGATTCTGGTACCTGGTTCCAATTCCAGTTTCAATATACGTTTTCTCAGGTTTAAAAAAACATAGTCTGCAGAAACTGGCTGGCTGTTACTTTTCATATAATCCATATTTTTTACCTTCAATTCATATTTCTTATTTCTTGTTATGAAACGATTATACTCTTGACCACAGATTTCTGTCAATTTGTTTCATAATTGACTCCCATCTCTCTGAAGTATTATTCAGTTTTCTCAGTTATACTGCGCCATAAGAAACTGGTATCTATCTTTGCAACATCACCTATTTCAAATAACCCGATTTTTTCCATTCGCATAACTCTCAAATATTATATAGAACCATGTAACTTCCCAGGATGCTTACTCAGCCAGAAAAAAACGCTGATACATATAATAACTGACAGAACCGATCCCACTGGAGCCGCAATCCCCATTGGGAAAAGTGTATCCGCAAAATATATTGATGCCAGATAGGCAAGGGGAATACGCGCACAGATAATTGAAATCGAATTATGGATAAAGGAAATCCCGGACAAACCGTATGCGCAGAAATACCCGCTGAAGCAAAAATGAATTCCTGCAAAAATGCAATCCCATACATAACTGCTCATATACTGCCCACCAAGCAGGATTACTTTGGAATTATCTGTAAATACCCCAATTACCGATCCAGCAAAAAATTGCATGATAACCGCTGATATTGTACCAAATGTAATTGAGATTAGAATTCCAATCCAAAGTGTCTGACGGGCACGATCGTGTTTGCCTGCACCTGCATTTTGTGCGGAAAGTACAGAAACAGTCGACAGCATAGAAGATGGAACCAGAAATAAAATGCCGATAATTTTTTCCACAATCCCTACAGCCGCCGCATCATTTAATCCCCTGTTGTTTGCAATTACAGTAATTATAATAAATGAGATCTGGATGAATCCATCCTGCAAAGCCACAGGAATACCGACTTTAAGTAAGTTGTGCATTACGGCTGCTTGCGGCTTAAGGTCCTTCAGGGAAAGACTAAATCCTATTTTTCGTTTCCGAATAAAGATGAGAGAAACAATAACGCTGATCGTCTGGGATAATGCTGTTCCCAGTGCAGCGCCAGCTGCTCCAAGTTTAAATACTCCGATAAAAATGTAATCCAAAACGATGTTAGCCGCGCATGCTATGGCAATAAAATACATCGGACTTTTAGAATCTCCTATTCCGCGGAAAATAGAACTGATAATGTTGTATCCGGTAATAAATGGTATCCCAATTATGCAGATTGTCAGGTATGTAACCGTCTCCGAAAATGCTTCTGGAGGTGTTAACATCATAGCAGCAATTGGATTTACTGCCATGAGCAATACAATCATGATTATGACTGATAAAGACATAAACAGAGTAATCGTATTCCCGATGGCAGACGATGCCTCCTCATGCTTTCCTGCCCCCACTGCACGTCCAATCAGCACGGTTGCCCCCATTGCCAGACCAACGATCATGACAGTTATCATATGCATAACCTGGCTTGCAACAGAAACTGCTGTAATACTGTCAACTCCGTTAAATTGTCCGACGATAAACAGATCAGCCATACCATACAGTGTCTGGAGAAAATACGATAGTAAGTACGGTAAGGAAAAATATACAACGGTTTTAAATACACTTCCTGTGGTTAAATTCTTTTCCATAAATAAATTTGCATCCTTTACTTCATTTGTTTGAGTATATCATAAAGTTTCCAATCGTTATAGACTCAATACCAAAAAAACGCATAGGAACCATCATTAACTCATAGTAGTATTAAAATCCAATATTAATCCGGAATGCCTCCTGATTACTTTTTTCCATAATTTACCTAATACATCATATCAGCCATATATCGAATGGGCAATACAATTAAACATTTTATTAATACAATATAGTCCCCTTGTTCTACTTGCAAATCGAAAAATCCAGGCTTATACTGAAAAAAACGAATCTCTGTTAAAGATGGAGTACAAAGGAGCGTATAGAATGAATTTAGAAATTTATAATACTGCAGACTCAATCTACGTAGAAAAAGAGAACCAGACAAAAGTCAATTATTTCATTTTTGATGAATATGAAATTCATCTCAACACCCTTCCCCCTCACGCCATTCAGGAATGGCACAAGCATCACAAAATCGAAGAAGTTATATTCGTAATTTCCGGTGAATTAAAAGTTTTATGGAAAGAAGGGGAACAGACAGAATGCCAGATTGTTTCAGAAAATTCCATTGTCAGAGTGAAAAATTCCATTCATACACTGGAAAATGATTCGGATCACGATGTCCGTTTCCTGGTTTACAGAATGGTACCTGATGGAATTGATAAGAAAAATATTATAAAAAAGGATAAAGAGCTCATAATATAGCAGCAAAAAAGGAGTTTCCGCCGTACAGACCGCCACGCCTGCTGTCCCCCGGCAGAAACTCCTTTTCAACCCATTTTATATATTTGACGCCACCTCAAATGCATCCCATATCGCGTACATAATATTGGAAACCTTTCTTGCATCTCCAAGTATGTAAAGATCTCTGACTTCATGCTTTATCTCATCATACAG
>JAQSYE010000280.1 GCA_029256305.1 Lacrimispora sp.
CCCTTATCATCCAGTGAGCAATACGGCGGCATGGCATTGCCAGTACCTACCTTCACTTTTGTGACTCCTGAACTCTGGGTTTTTCCGCATGCGGTCATAGACACCGCCAGTGTAAGAACCATAACAGAACAAACTGCATTTTTCATAATCTTCTTCATTTTTTTCTCCTCCTGCATCTGTTTTCATCGATGAAACAACAAAAAAGGCGCCTGCTATTATGCAAACGCCTTTGTCTACCACCTGTTCCGCTTCCTGACGGCTGGGGAACTGTTAGGCAAAGTATATTCCATCATTTTGCCTTTGTCAATATTTTTTTATCAGGATAAGAATGTTTTATTATTATCACAAAAACCAGTTGTCTACTTCTTACTTTTAATACATTTTTCACAAATTTCAAAGATTGACAGATAATTCAAGGACAAGGATTTACATATGAGGCTCTTTTGGTATATAATAATCTAAAATTTATCAGACCAAAAGGGGGCCGTACTCTATGAGCGATATCATGAAGCACTACGAAGTGCTGACTAATTTTCTGGGAAATGTGTTAAGCGATAATTATGAAATTGCACTTCTTGATTTAAGAGAAGGGAAACGCTGCATCACAGCCATTGCCAATGGGCAGAACAGCGGCAGAACGGTTGGTGCTCCGTTAACAGATCTGGCTCTTAAAATCATAAGAGAAGGAATCTGGAAAAAGGAACCTTACCTGCTTAATTACAGCGGACTGACCAGAGACAAGAAGCCTCTGATTTCCTCCACTCTGTTTATCAAGGAGGGGCAGGAGCTATTAGGTATGCTCTGCTTTAATGTTGATACACAGATCTATCAGGAGCTGTGCCAGTCGATCTTAAAGCTTGGAGGATTGTCGGACGTCTCTCCCTCCAGTACGATCATTGATCTGCCTGTGGAGCATATTGAAACATTTACCAATGACATCGGTGATATGATCGCCAGTGCCATGCCGGATTATATCATGGAAAACAGAATTCCTTCTGACCGCCTTACCCAGGATGAGAAGATCTCCATCGTAAAGCAGTTAAACGAAAAAGGTGTATTTATGATCAAAGGTGCCGTCAGTGAGGCCGCTTTGAAGCTTAATTGCTCTGATGCCACCATTTATCGGTATTTAAGTAAAATAGGCAAGCCGGAGCCCAAAAAACAGATTGACATTTAAAAAAAATAATGTTAAACTCCCTGATAATAATTTATTAAAATAATAATTTTTTATTACACAACAGGGAGGAAATACAATGATATCAATGGAACTGATCAAACTTTTGCTGGTCTTTCTTGTAATTTTGGTGCTGCTCTGGCTGAAAAGACCCCTATGGCAGGCCATCGCATGCAGCATCATTCTGTCATTTTTTATCTTTGAAATACCGATTTCAAGTGTCTGTTCCATTCTTCGCCGGGCCATCTTTTCTAAGAGCACAGCGACCATTTTATTAAGCTTCTACACCATAACATTCTTACAGCGCATGTTGGAGAAACGAAATCTTTTAATGTCAGCCGAATCCTCCTTAAATCATCTGTTTCGAAACAGACGGATCACCACCATTCTGGCTCCCATTTTCATTGGCCTGCTCCCGTCTGCAGGAGCAGTCTATATCTGCGGTTCTATTGTGGACTCTTCCTGCGGGGATTATTTAAGCAAAGAGGATAAAACCTTTGTTACCAGCTATTATCGTCATATTCCGGAGAGTTTTCTTCCCACTTATTCGTCAATCTTAATTGCACTGGGACTGGCAGGTGTTGA
Organism: Lacrimispora sp.; assembly: GCA_029256305.1. Lineage (GTDB taxonomy): Bacteria > Bacillota > Clostridia > Lachnospirales > Lachnospiraceae > Lacrimispora. Next base: position 1,760 of record JAQSYE010000280.1, read on the forward strand.
GACAGGCGACTTTCTTCTCTCCATGCTCCCGGCTGTTGGTATCCTGATTTTTCTGGGATATATTTTTTATTTAAGAAAGATTCCAAGAGAAATTCCTGTTGATGAAGGAATGTCAAAAAAAGCAGCTTTGGGGCAGCTTGTAAAAAGCCTGTGGACCATCGCCGCTGCCATCATTCTCATCATTGCATTTCATCTTGATGTGTACATAGCAACACCGCTTATAATTGTATTGGCGTTCTTCTTTTACCATTTCTCCATACGGGAAATCAAACCGTTTTTTCTTTCTGCACTGGAGTCTAAAATCATTGTAAATACACTTCTGATCATGATTTTTAAAGAGGTCCTCACTTATACTGACGTGATTTCAAAACTTCCCGGTCTATTTAGTTCTCTTCCTATCCCAACTTATCTGGCCTTTGCACTGATCTTCTTTTTTGGTTCCATTGTAGGCGGATCAACAGCAATTATTGTGCTTTGCCTTCCTTTGGCCTTTGCAGCCATACCAAATGGAGGAGCTGCGCTGATGATGCTTTTAATGTCCTCTTCTTACTGCGCCATGCAGGTATCTCCCACTCATGTATGCCTTGCACTGGTTACCGAATATTTTCATACGGGAATGGGGGATTTGTTAAAACGGACGCTTCCGGTGATCCTGATTTTCTTTTTCCTGGTTCTCCTGTATTACCAGTTTCTGACTGCTCTGATCCCGATTTGACTCTCCGCTTATTTTGTGCTAGGATATGGCTATCATTCTTGAATCAGAAAGGATTTACCATATGAATCTCATGAATCTTATGCAGCTAAAAGAAGCCTGGAATGTTTTCAAAGGCAATCATCCCAAATTTCCCTTGTTCTTAAAGGCCGCTTCGGAAAGCGCCTTAAAGGAAGGATCCATGATAGAAATCCATGTCACTTCTCCGGAAGGAAAAACACTGACTACCAACATGAAGCTGAAAGCCTCCGATTTAGAGCTTATGGAACAGCTGAAATCTACTTTGAAATAGCGGATATCACTTTTACTTCGCCGAAAAAACATTGTTGTTACTGGAAAGTTATGGTAGAATACTTTCAGGCTATGAAACGGCTACCGTTTCAATGGCAAAACAGGAGGAGTAAAAGGCATGAAAAAACTGATTAAAGTATTTGCTGCTGCCTCACTTCTGTCAATCTCTGTTGCATCTACCGCAATGGCTGGAACCTGGAAACAGGATTCGGAAGGCTGGCGGTGGAAGGAAGACGATCATACCTACACAGCATCTGCCTGGAAGTGGATCGATTCCGATAAGGACGGAATGGCGGAGTGCTATTATTTTAACGAAGACGGAATCCTGGTTACCGACACCATGGCTCCCGATGGTCGTACCGTGAACGGAGACGGCGCATGGACAGACGATGGTATCGTACGTTTAAGAGCGGCCAACCCTTCCGTTGCTGTTCAGATGAAAAAAGAGGGGGCTCTTCTTTACAAGGATGCCGACAGAAAAAGCTCTTCTTTACCAGGGCAGGATATCAACGCTGATATTGCCATGAATTTATACTACGACTGGCTGCAAATTCCGGTTATTATGAATATGCAGATGAAATACCACGATATTAACACACCCAATATGGAGTTTTTATCCAACAGCACCATAAAGACTATGGGCATGGAAAAAGTTGAGAGTTCCTTTTATACCAACGGCTGTTATTACTCCAATTCCAAAGACAGTGGAAAGTATAAGATGAAAATCGGATATGAGGATATGACAAAGCATCTCACTCTTGGTGGTCTTACCGGACAGTTTTGGGCATTTTTAGACAACGTACAGATCGCAAAGGATCAGGACGGAAACAGTGTAATGTATTATTCCACTCAGGCAGAAGGTCTGGAACCGTATTTAAACAGATTCTACGATAAGGTATGGCCTTCTCTCACGGATTCCGACTTTAAAATCACAGGCGTAGCCGGAAAAGCGTTGATTAGTCCGGAGGGATACTTTTCCAAAGAACAGATCATGATCTCCATGATTATAACCGAGGATGGAGAATCCATGGGGCTTGATATGGGTGTGGACCTGGATTATAAAAATCCGGGACAGACCGTAGCAATTGCGTTTCCTTCCACGGACGGGTTTGATGAAGTGGTTTATTAGTAAAACGGAGGAAGTGGTTCATTTACGAACCGCTTCCTCCGTTTTCTATTTCTTTAAGCCAATATAAATATGTACCTGGACACGCCCCTCTTCTATCGTTTCATACTCTTCAAAGTCACATATAAAAGATCTGGGCAGATTCATATTCCACAACTGCTGCCACACTTTTGCAACCGCATCCT
>JAQSYE010000281.1 GCA_029256305.1 Lacrimispora sp.
CCGTCAGTCTCATAAGTTCCCTGGGGATTGTCCCCTGTAAAATTGTGGCTGACCGGCTTTTCATAAATTGTCTGTCCAATCATCTGTTCCAACACGGAATCTCCCGCATTTCCTCTTAATACAGCTTTTAAATCTGTTCCTTGATCGTATTGCAGGCAGGTTTTTAAATACCCCTGGGAAGTAAGCCTTACCCGGTTGCATTCATTGCAGAATTTATGGGAAATTGCACTGATAAAACCAATTTTGCCTTCAAACCCGGAGGCGCTGTAATAATGGGCTGGCCCATTTCCAATCACAGTGTCCACGGGTTCTAAATGCCCATAGGCTTCTTCCAGAATTGCTATGATGTTTTCTTCCCTATAATAGGAGAAACTTTTTCCTAACCCAATTGGCATCATCTCGATAAAGCGGACTCCCAGTCTGGAATCCTTTGCCAGACCGGCAATTTTAATTATATCTTCCTTATCTGTATCCGCAAATGGGACACAATTGATCTTTACCTTTAATTTCTGATAATCCAGCGCTTTTTCTATTGCAGACAGCACATCCTTTAAAGCATCTTTTCTTGTAATCCGCTCATACTTTAACGGATTAAGGGTGTCCAGACTGATATTAACGCCATCCAAACCAGAAGCGATCAGATCAGGAAGGTACTTTTCCAGTAACAGACCATTGGTTGTTAAGGTAACCGTTTCCATTCCATCCAGTGCTTTCAGCTGTCCAATAAGAATGGGAATATCTCTTCTTACCAAAGGTTCCCCGCCGGTAATCTTAACTTTATTAATACCAAATTTAATAAAGCACCGGCAAAGCCGCACAATCTCATCATAGGTCAGGATCTCTTCATGAGGCAGGGATGGAACTCCCTCCTCCGGCATACAATAAATGCAGCGAAGATTACATCTGTCTGTTACGGATATTCGGATATAATCGATCTCCCGATTCCATTTATCTGTCATTGTAAGTCCTTTCCGTTAAAAATATCTCCGCTTTTTCCTCCGGTTTTCTTCTCAAGGAAAATATCCGTTATTTCCATATTCTTATCAATTGCTTTGCACATATCATACACCGTAAGCAGCGTTACCGTAACTCCTGTGAGCGCTTCCATCTCAACACCGGTTTTTCCTTCTGTCTTAACGAGGCAGGCAGCCTGAATACTTCCTGCCTCCGCATCAACTTCAAAGTCGATCTGGCACTTGTTTATTGCAAGGGTATGGCACATGGGAATGAGCGAAGAAGTGTTTTTAACTGCCATAATCCCAGCTACCCTGGCTACGCCAAGAACATCTCCCTTTTTCACAGTATGATTTAAAACTGCCTCCATAACATCAGCATTTACGATGATTCTGCCTTTTGCAACTGCAGTACGGGCAGTGATTTCTTTATTTGATACATCAACCATAACCGCATTTCCATGGTCATCAAAGTGTGTCAATTCTCCCATGATCTTACCACCTCATCTTCTGGATTTTCTTCTCCCGCACACTCCAAAAATAATTTCTTATCAAATCCGCCCCTCAGAGTAGACTTTTCTACCCGCTTTCCTTCCAGCTCCTCTACGCTATATCCCCGTGCTTTGCAAATCGCATATAAAACCTCCAGAACATCTGCCATTTCCTCAAGGCTTTTGTCTGCCTGATACTCTTCTACTTCTTCAAAAAGTTTTTTATCCAGGGCTACAAGATATTCTTCCTTTGACAGTACATGATATTTTGCTTTTCGTCCACTATTTTCAATGATCTCCGGAATCTTATCTCTTATCAGTTTATTGTAATTATCCAAATATTGATACCTCCCATCATTTCACTTCTGTAACATACTCTCATTATACTACCAAAGGCAGCCCTCTGTTAACCTGCTTTTTAATAAAAAAAACTGCTGCCATACAGGTGGTCAGAACTGACACCGGTATGGCAGTGGATTGTTTTTTAACTGTTATACTGTTTTAAACTGTTTGCACTGTTTTTACTGTTATACCTTTACTTTTTATCCAAATATTTTTCTATCTGCTCTGCTGCACCTGCTAAATAATCACAGGAAAAGCGTTCAAACTGGCCCTTGTCTACCAGGCTTGCAAGTACTGGATCGATGGGAATTCTCCCTAAGATATCGACACCTGTTTCACTTGCTATTTCACCCAGTTTGCTCTCACCAAATATAGGAATTTCTTTTCCGCAATCCGGACATTTTAGATAAATCATATTTTCTACATAACCAAGAATAGGAATATTCATTTGTTTCGCCATATTATAGGCTTTCTTCACAATCATGGAAACCAGATCCTGAGGAGAGGAAACAATGACAATTCCGTCTAAGGGAATGGACTGAAATACCGTTAATGGAACGTCACCTGTTCCGGGCGGCATATCAATAAAAAGATAGTCTAACTCTTCCCATACCACATCTGTCCAGAACTGTTTTACTGTGCCAGCCAGGATAGGACCTCTCCACACAACGGGTGCGTCCTCTTTCTCCAGCAGCAGATTCACGGACATTATTTTTATGTTATTTACTGTTAATTCCGGAAGTAATCCTAATTCACTTGCGGAAGCTTTCCTGTTTATCCCAAACATTCTTGGAATAGATGGACCTGTAACATCGGCATCTAAAATTCCCACACGATATCCTTTTCTATTTAACAGAACCGCCAACATCGCTGTTACAAATGACTTTCCTACGCCGCCTTTTCCGCTGACTATACCAATTACATTTTTTATGGAACTGTACTGGTTTAATTGCTCCAGCATGCTTTCTTTACTATGCTCACATCCTGCACAGGATTCCCTTGTGCAGCTGGTGTCTGAACAACCCTTTGAATTTTCGCTCATATTCTTTACTCCTGTCTTTTCCTTTGCTATTAATTTTATTTTATATCCAATAAATTATATTAATACCATTTTTGACATATGTCAATATTTACCATCTCCATAATGAAAAATATAATCATTAATTTCTACATGGAATCTTGTTGCTATTGCCGGACACTTTGCTTTCAGCAGAAAAAAGATTGAGGCACGGAGTGTGTCTCAATCTTTTTTTATTTCTTATTTGCACTTGCGATATAAAAATAATCATTAAAATCCGCAATCTGAATCTCTTTAAATCCCGTGTTCTGAAGATTTCTTTTTAAAATCTTTGAATCCAGACGGTGATCAGCCGGAGGTCCAAAATCACCGTCTTTCTTGATCCATTCAATAATTATGATCCGTCCGCCTGGACTCAGAATTCGATTTACTTCCTTTAAAAACTTCTGCCGCATCTTTACCTCATGCATGACTGTGCATAAAAAGGCTGTGTTGGCTGACTCATCCTCTAGCATCAGTTTGTATTCCTGTGTAACAATGGGGCGCACATTATGAATATTGCGTTCCAGCATTCCTGCTTCCACGTCATCAAGCATCTCTTTTTCGATATCCAGTGCATAAACAATCCCCCCATCCCCCACTGCCTCAGCTAACTGGAATGTAAAAAAACCAATTCCGCATCCAATATCAGCGACGATTTCCGATTGTTTCATGCCGCAGACCTCCAGAATCTTTTTGACAGGCAATACTTCTCTGCGTTTAGGACTGTCCAGTTTACTCTTATTTATCACCTTATACTTATGTGTCATCGATTCGCTCCCATCTTATTTCTTACTTTCCAGAAACATTCGTTCAAAATCACCTTTATCAACCGGTCTGCCAAAATGATATCCCCGGGAGAGCATAACATAAAAGACAGAGTACAACCTCTGTCTTCTATGAATTACTGGAGCATAGATAAAAGCGTCTGCTTTGACTGTACTCCAACTATGCTTTTTACCACTTTTCCCTCTTTCATAACCACTAAGGTGGGAATGCTCATAACCTTAAATGCCTGAGCAAGCTCCTGCTCCTCATCTACATTAATCTTGCCGACTCTGGCCATATCTGCCGTCTCTACGGCCACCTGCTCTACAACGGGTCCTACCATCTTGCATGGCCCGCACCAGGATGCCCAAAAGTCCAGTAAAATAGGTTTATCTGACTGCATTACCTCTTTCTCAAAATTATCCTTCGTTATCTTCGTTATCTTTAATACGCTCATCGTATATGCTCCCTTCCGTTTATAACAACTATGTTTCTGATGCTGTTATTCTACTCCAAAAAAATATTTATTTCTGTGATGTTGTCACGGATCGTATTCTATTTTACTATTTCTCTGAGGGTCTTCTAGGCCATCTTCTCCTATTATTGTTACTGCACCAGATTTTCCTTTATATTTCATTATTCCTCCTTAAACCGTAGCATTTAATCACTCTTCTCGGATTTTTTCATAAAACATCTGTATATAACCATAATAAAGTAAATTGTGTTATAATATGATCAAAAAAGCGGATCAGAAAGGGAATCTTAATGAAAAGGAACGCAATTATAATGGCTGTCTGTATTCTTTTTCTGTCTGGCTGTGGGAAAGATAATTCCAATCATTCAGGAAACATCACAACGACTCAAACAAATGAAACAGCTGCAGACACGAAACCAATAGTCGTGGATCAAACTAGCGAAACTACAGTTTCACAAACAGACACCGAAAATTATGAAGACTATTCCGGTCTTTGGACCGAAAGCAGTTTCAGTCATGAAAAGAACATTTCCTATGGTGGCT
>JAQSYE010000282.1 GCA_029256305.1 Lacrimispora sp.
TGCGTATTTGCTTAAACTGGCTTACTCCAGGAGTAGTTCCTCCAATCACCAGATTCGCACAGAGCTCCAGCCTTTGGGCTCCTCCCCGTACTGCCGCTAGTGCAGATTCTACAGAATCCACACAGACCTCCAAGATATAGTCTTTCATCGTTTTCTCCTAACAATATAATTTTCATTGAAAGCCCGTTATTTTGCTTTATGGCACGCTGCAAAATGTCCCGGCCTTACTTCTTTCATCTCCGGTGTGTTTTTCCTGCACAGGTCTTCTGCATAAGGGCATCGTCCAGCAAAAAGGCATCCTTCTGACAAACGGATCGGATCGGGAAGACTTCCTTCCAGCATGATCCTGTTCCGGCTCTTCTCCACATCCGGGTCCGGAATCGGAATTGCGGAAAGCAACGCCTGCGTATAAGGGTGTACCGGATCATCAAACAGAGTCTCACTGTCCGTCAGTTCCACCATACTTCCCAGATACATAACACCAATCCGGTCACTAATATGCTTCACCATGGAAAGATCATGAGCAATAAATAGGTACGTAAGGTCCCTCTTCTTCTGCAGTTCCTTCAACAGATTAATTACCTGAGCCTGAATCGAAACGTCAAGGGCAGAGATCGGTTCATCGCAGATTATAAACTCCGGATCAACAGCCAAAGCCCTGGCAATCCCAACCCTCTGGCGTTGTCCGCCGGAAAATTCGTGAGGAAACCGGTTTGCATGTTCTTCTGAAAGCCCTACTGTCTCTAAAAGCTCAATCACTTTCTTTTTCCGTTCCTGTCCCTTATAAACTCCGTGAGCGTCCATTCCCTCTGCAATAATATCCATGACCTTCATACGCGGATTTAAGGAAGCGTAAGGATCCTGGAAAATCATCTGCATTTTCCTTGTAAACTCATGACGCTCCGCTTTTGACAGGCTGTTATTGATCTCCCGCCCCTCATATATGATCGTTCCTTCTGTAGGCTCATACAGCTGGATTACCGTCCGCCCGAAGGTGGACTTTCCACAACCGCTCTCGCCCACCAGCCCCAGAGTTTCCCCTTTATATAGATTCAGGCTAATATCTCTCACCGCTTTTAAGGTCTGGTTTTTCCCCACAGGGAAATATTTCTTCAAATGTTTTACTTCTAATAAAGGTTTCTTTTCTGCCGACATCATGATTTCCTCCTATTCCCTGAGGGCCTTCGCCCGCTCATCCAGAAGCCAGCAGCGCGCACGATGGGTTCCTCTGCAAAGCATATCCTTAGGAGGATATTGTCTGCAGACCTCCATGGTCTTTGTGCATCTGGCCGCAAACGGACAGCCTTTTGGCGGCTCCATCAAATCCGGTGGTGTCCCCGGAATAGCCGTTAAGTCACTTCCCTTATCAGAGGCCTTCGGTATGGAAGCCAACAGTCCTTTCGTATACGGATGGGCTGTTTCATAAAACAAATCCCTCACATCAGCAGTTTCCACCAGCTGTCCTCCATACATAACAGCGACACGATCTGCGATATTGGCCACGACACCAAGATTGTGAGTGATAATAATAATAGAAGTCTTGATTTTCTTCTGTAAATCTCTCATCAGGTCCAGGATCTGGGCCTGAATCGTCACATCCAGGGCTGTGGTAGGCTCATCAGCAATCAAAATTCTGGGATCACAAGCCAGAGCCACTGCAATAACAACCCTTTGTCTCATGCCTCCCGAAAGCTGATGAGGATACTGATCAAACCTCGCCTCTGGATTAGAAATACCGACCAGCGAAATCAGCTCAAGAGCGCGTTCTTTCATCTGGGCCTTTGTCATATCTCTCCGGTGTTCTTTTAATACCTCCACGATCTGCTTTCCAATGATCATAGTAGGATTCAAAGAAGTCATTGGGTCCTGAAATATCATGGAAATATCAGAGCCTCTTACCGACTGCATCTGCCGTTCACTATATTTTGCAAGATCCTTTCCTTCCAGGAGAATACTTCCTTCAACGATTTTCCCATTTTTAGGAAGCAGTCCCATAATACTTTTCACAGAAATAGACTTGCCCGAACCGGACTCCCCTACAATTGCCAGAGTCTCCTGTTCATCCAGATGAAAACTGATTCCCCGGACTGCCTGAACCGTGCCGTGCTGTGTCTCTATCTGTACCCGTAACTGATTCACTTCTAATAATCTGCTCACTGACGATTCACCTACTTTCTCATTCTTGGGTCCAGTGCATCACGCAGGCCGTCTCCAAGAATACTGAAACATACCATAATAAGGACAATAACGATGGCCGGAAAAATCAGTACATGGGGGAAATTACGAAGCACCTGGTATCCGTTATTAATTAAAACACCCAGAGAGGCCTTTGGCTCCTGCATACCAATACCAATAAAACTTAAAAATGCCTCTGTAAATATGGCAGACGGAATCGTGAACATAGCATTAATAACAATTACTCCAACCGTATTAGGTATCAGATGCTTCCATATAATCATGGAAGTACTTGTCCCCAAAACGCGGGCCGCCAACACAAACTCCTGGTTTTTAAGCTTTAAAATCTCTGCCCGGACCAGACGGGCCATATTCACCCATCCAGTAATAGAAAGAGCCACCACAATGGTCCAAATGCCAGCCGGCATAATCATCATCAAAAGAATCACAATAATCAGGTGGGGAATTCCCACCAGTATTTCAATGAAACGCTGCATAACCGCATCCACTTTTCCACCAATAAGAGCAGAAACCGCTCCATAAACTACCCCGACCGTCAAATCCAAGAAGGCAGCCACAAATGCAATCAGGAGTGATATGCGGGTTCCCATCCAGGTTCTGACCCATAAATCCCGGCCAAACTGATCCGTTCCAAACAGATGTGTGATGGAAGGAACCTGATAAATAATATCATAATTCGTTTCTTTATAAGAATAAGCGGAAAACACCGGGGCCAGTAATGCCAGAAGCCCAATTGCTATTAAAGTAAACAGACTGGCAACCGCCGCTTTATTTTTCTTCAAACGGAGCCATCCCTCCTGAAATGCGGTCAAATTGGGATGGGCGATATGTTCCTTTTCGGATTCATCCACATGAACCCTCACAAATAATTCGTCCATACTCATGCCTCCCTTCCCGCTGCCAGGCGTATTCTTGGATCAATCAGAGAATAGGCGATGTCAACGATTAATACTACAAAAATGTAGAAAGCACTGTAAAAAATCGTGATTCCCATAATGGTAGAATAATCATTGGCCTTAATGCTGTCCACAAATAAGCTGCCGATTCCCGGAATGGTATAAATATTTTCTACTGCGAGAGATCCCGTCAGAAGATTTACAACAATCGGTCCAAGAATCGTCACCACCGGAATAATGGAGTTTCTCACTGCATGCCGCATCAGTACCTTCATAGGGCTCAGCCCCTTTGCCTTTGCAGTAATGATATAATCCTGCTCCAATACTTCTAGCATTTCTGTCCTGATAAACCGTGCTACCATGGCTGTTGCAGAAAATGACAGGGCAACAGACGGAAGGACCGAGCACCTCCAGTCCGTCCAGAATCCAACGGGAAGAATCCCCCATTTTAAAGCCACATAATACTGCAGCAACGCCGCTGCCACAAAATTCGGCACAGAAACTCCCAGCACGGCCACAATCATGGTAAAGTAGTCAATTCCGCTGTTGTGTTTCCACGCCGCAATAATTCCCAATATGAGCCCAAATGCCAAACCAATCAATACTGCCTGCAGACCAATCAACGCCGAAGGACCGATTCTTCCCCCAATTACGGTTGATACCTTTTGTCCCGTATAGGTAAAAGAAGTTCCAAAATCTCCATGGAGAATATTTCCCATATATTTTACATACTGTCTTGGCAAAGATTCATTTAGTCCATACTGCTCTAAAATAACATGCTGCTGCTGTGCTGACATCATATTAAAACGTTCCGCATCAAAAGGAGAGCCGGGCAGCTTTTTCATCAGAAAAAACGTCGCCGTTACAATGACCCATAATGTCAGCACCAGATAAATCAGACGCTTGCAGATATATTTTATCATGCTGTATCCTCCTTTGCATTCCTATTTTCATCTTTGCATTCCTATTTTCATAAGATTTCAAAAAGAGCCGTCCTTCTCCAATCTTGAAAAAGAAGGGACGGCTCTTCCCATTTCCCGCATTCTAGTTACCAGGGCAAATCTCTGCCCGCCGCGGATTACTCAAAGTAAGCGTACTTAAATTCAACATCTGGTCCAAACGGATGGTTAACCAGTCCTTTTACATTTGATTTAGTCAGTGTTGCAGATCCTCTATGATACAAAGGAGCAATAATCGCATCTTCATCAACCAGAAGCTTCTCTGCCTGCAGCAACATATTCAAACGCTTCGCATCATCAGTCTCAACTCTTGCATCGTTAACCAGCTTATTATAATTTTCGTTCTGATAGGAACCGCGGTAAGGAGTTCCATTAGTCCATAAATCAAGATAGGTCATGGCATCGTCATAATCAGCGCCCCATGCAGTAGAGGCAAACATATAATTATCGTTGTCCATTAATTCATTTCTAGCCTGAACTGTCTTCGTATCAATTGTAATATCAATACCTAAATTCTTATTTAACTCACTCTGTATGTAAGTTGCCACTGCTTTTGTCACGGAATCATCACGTACCAGAAGTGTCAGTGTTGGAGTCTCTCCTAACTCTTTGCATCCCTCTTCCCAATACTTTTTTGCTTCCTCTGCATTAAAAGGACATAAGTTTCCGTTTAATTCACGGAATGTCTTACTTCCATCTCCATACATACCTTCTGCAACAAGACCATTGCTGGCAGAAGACCCATCAGCCAGGATTACCTTAGCCAGAGTATCACGGTCAATAGCTGCCGAAACAGCCTTACGGATGTTTTTGTTTTTCATAACCGGATTGCTTAAGGAAAACTGCAGATATTCCGTTCTGAACTCGCTTTCCGATTTGAATTCCGGATCTTTCTGGTAAGCCGCTACATTAGAGGAATCAAGTGCCACCTGACTCAGCTCATTTGCCAGATAAGCATTTAAAGCTGCAGAAGCGTCTTTCATAACTCTTACCTGTGCATTTTCAATCTTAACATTAGCCGCGTCCCAGTACTTATCATTCTTCTTAAGGGTAGCACCAACCGCCGGATCATAACTGGAAACTACATAAGGTCCGCAGTAAATCATGTTATCCGCACTTAAACCATACTGGTCACCCTTTGAAGTAACATATGCCTCATTTAAAGGGAAGAACTGGCAAAGTACAGTCAGACGTGCAAAATAAGGAGTAGGTGCTTTGATGGTTACCTGGAATGTCTTGTCGTCAACAGCCTTTACGCCAACATCATTCGCACTCGCTTTACCCTCATTGTATTCAGCACCGTTTACAATATAATCTGTCATAATAAAGCTGTAGCCGTTAGTCGCATCTGCGCTCATCTGCTTTAACCAGGAGAATACAAAATCACTGGCTGTTAAAGGAGTTCCGTCGCTCCACTGCAAACCATCTCTTAAGTGGAACGTGTATGTAAGTTTGTCGTCTGAAATATCATAGCTTTTTGCAAGTGCAGGCTGGGCCTCATTTTTTTCATCCAGGCGAAGCAGACCCTCAAATGCATTGTTATTTACCATGGAGGACTGGCTGTCAGAAGCTGCCCATTGTACCAGAGTCTTGATTTCTGCGTTCGCATAAACGCTAAGTACCTGATTACCTGCTGCCGGAGCCGTCGTTTTGTCAGAAGCTGATTGACTTGCACCTGCACTCTGTGAAGACTCACCAGCAGTTGTCCCACTGGTACCCCCTGTAAATGAACAACCAGAAAGAGCTCCAATTACCAGACACGCAGCAGTACCCAATGCTAATACTCTTTTTTTCATATTTCCTCTCCTTTTGTATTACTTTTATTGTTTCGTCTTAATTTATATTTTATCTTGTTTCAAATTGTTTCGATTCTTAACTAAAATTCTTGTTTTAAAAAGTCTTAGCAATAGAAAAAGAGTTTCTGCTTTGCTTTCGCGAAGGAGAAACCCTTATACGTATCTAAGTTCAATCAATCTACAATCCTACTGTAATCCCACATGTTCTTTTTACATGGTCGGCTACGCTTAAAATTCTACTCAGTAAATATTTTTGAGATTGCTTCTGTAATCAACTCTTTTGAGATATACATCGCCTTTAGGCGATTTTTAAGAAGCGTATGATGAGAATTCCCCTCCGGAAATTTTTCCTGTGCCTTCTCACATTTGCTGATTATGGAATTTATAGCTCGAAGTGCTTCTGTCAATTCTTCACTTGTGTATTCATTCATTGTTTCTTACCCCATTCTCTACATTTATTATATATTATCCCACTTACAGCGTTTCATCATAAGAAGCGCATCTACACATATCATTATTTTATACCATAGGAGATGAGCAATGCATAAAACTGGGTAAAAACCAGCGATTTTTGGTTCCGACATACAAACTCTGAAATTTTATTTTGCTTATTACAATAGTACTCTGCGTCTTTTCTATCCATTCCATGATTCATAAACCGTTCAACCACCAAAGCTTGCTGTTCATTCGTCTTATACTCACAGAACTCATGGGCTTCAATAAATGTTGCTACCTCTTCAGCATAATCAGCATGTTCCGGTGAAATGAAGTTAACCTTATCACTCATTCTAATATCTATATCCCTTAGTCCAGAATCCCTCATCATCTTAGGAATCTTAAGAGCAACAGAATAATCTCTCCCCTGGTGTTTTAACTGTGTATTCCACATTTCCCTAAACCCCGGGTATTGACATAAATGATCATAATCCATGCCCTGGATATAGAGACCTATATTCTCCAATTCTCTATTAACCTCTGCACATACAACGAGACCGCCACCCACAATCCAAAACATTAATTGGGTCATTAATTTTCCAAACCTTTTCGATCAAAAATTGCAAGTAATCTTTATTCCACAAAAAATCCCGTGTGCTTTTCAAATATTTCAAACGTCCACTCCAGTAATCCCTAGTTCCCGCTTCCAACAATTCATCAACTGAAACATCAAAGTATTGGGCTAGTTGAGGTAAAAGCGTAATATCAGGAAACGTAACATTGGTTTCCCATTTGCTTACAGTCTGATGTGCCACCCCCATAACAGTTGCCAATTCTTGTTGACTTAATCCTTTATTCTTTCTAAGTTCTGCAATCATGAGCCTCATACGCAATACCCCCTGGACTTGTTGTATTAATATTAACACGGGAATCTGATATTTAGAATAACGCATTTTAAGAGTTCATTCCCTTATAGAGTGAGAAAACATTGGAATTGCACAAATTAAAGAAGGGTTTCTGCTTTGCTTTCGCGAAGGAGAAACCCCTATGCTATTCTATTTTCACTCAAACTACAGAAGTTTTTTTACACAATCAGCCAATTTAAAATTACTTTGTAAACATTTTCTCTTTCAACGCCCCCTATAAATAAGCTAATTCAAAATATCCAGCAATATACTAATTAGCTCTATTAAGCTCCTCCTGAGATTTATGCATAATGGCCGCCGTATGTTCGTTTACATAACATAAAATTAATTTACCATCAATCTGGACCGGGAACATGATAGAGCTGCTTTCCTCCATATAAAACTCAGATAAATTAGGATTAATAAAACTCATATTAACCGTCTCATTTGGATTAATGGTTCTCTCATCATAAAAGCTATGCGTATCTGGATTATAAAGAGATAACGTAGTGGTTTTCTCATTGGTAGTTACATCACATTTATTTTTAACTGTAACCGGTTTATTACTTATATTCTTTATACCTACAGCGACAACTTTGCTATTTCCAACTTTCACATCAGGAAGCCACACTACCAGAAACGTCACTCCATCATTGACATCATTGATAATTTCTCCATTGCGATCAGCCATACGTCCATCTGGTATTAATCCATTTACCAGGAGTACTCCTGTATCATTAAAATAGTGATCCTTTCCGTTTATATTAACAATCCCAGTCTGCATATACCCATTTGAATCAAAATGATACTCTTCACCCGACTCAGGGTCCGTAAACCAATTGTCTTTCAGTATCGTACCATCATTGTACACATATTGCCATCCGGTAGCATCCTGCTTCCATTCATCAGCATAGCTCACAATAGAACCCAGAACAGAAAATACTAAAGACACCATAACTATAAACTTTTTCATACATATCCCTCCATTTATATTAATTAGATTTATTATATAATACAAATTAATAAGTTACAATTAATACAATGACAATTAATATCAAATAAAAAAACTTCTGTACCCAGTAAGAAATAACCTTTCATTAAACATAAATTTTCTGCTTTCGCAAATTAGTTTATTTATGTTCTAAATGATAATGGTTCATCCGTATTACATCAAACTACCCCAAGTCGTCATTTATAATATTAGGAGAATCCGGAGTTCAGAACAAACATAGTAGAAAAAAAGGAAAATAAGCACTTGACAAAACATATATTTGTAACTAAAATAGTTACAAAAGGAGGTGCTTATGTATTCAACTAAATTATCAGTAAGCATTCATATAATGAGTGTGATTGTACTGATGGAGGGACAGCCCGTCACATCTGAGTACATTGCTTCCAGCATTAACACCAATCCCGCCCTTGTCAGACGTTTAATGAGCCGTTTAAAGAAGGCAAAGCTAATTAAAACAAGTACTAAGCTTGGTGTAACAGGTCTTGCCAGAGAGGCAAAAGATATTTCACTTCTGGATATCTTTTTTGCAACAGAAGACCATCAGGATTTGTTTAGCATTCATAGCAACACCAATCCAAATTGTCCTGTAGGGGCAAAGATAGAAGTCACATTGAAACATATATACGACAACATACAAACAGCAACAGAGAAAAAGCTGGCTGACGTTAGCCTGGCTGACATAATAAAAGAATTTATATAAAGCAACTCTGACTCATTTCATTAAAATCTGAGCCTGGAAGAAAAAGAAAGGATGCGATTAAATATGAAAATTGCGATAATAGGTGCAACCGGTATGGCCGGCACTGAGCTCTACAAAGAAAGTGTATTACGTGGACACGAAGTGACTGCAATTGTTCGGCATAAGGATAAGGCAGTATCTTTGTTGGGAAACGGAGTAAAAGTAATTGATAAAGATGTATTTGATTTTACAAGATCAGATCTTGAGGGCTTTGATGTGATTATAAATGCCTTTGCTACAGCTCCTGCTAAAGCATATCTACATCTGGATCTGGCAGCAAAGCTTGTAAATTTTTTCCGTGAAACCGAAAAGCCCAGACTGTTTTTTATTCTCGGTGCAGCCAGCCTGTTGGATGAAAACAACAACCTGTTTTTAGACACTTTGAAGACCATACCTGAAGTTGCACCTTGGATTTCCATTCCAGTAGAGGCATATAAAACCCTTAATTTTTTGAGAAGCATTGAAAATGTAAACTGGGTAGGCGTATCTCCATCGGCTGAATTTATTGCAGGAGAAGCCACGGTACCTGTTTTAGGAAAGGATCATTTGCTAACCTCCTCCAAAGGCGAATCAGTTGTGACAAGCGGAACAATGGCTGTTGCCATTCTGGATGAAGTAGAAGATCCACAGTTTATTCGTACTAGATTTACCGTATGTAACCAATAAATAGAAAACAAATTTGAGATGGAGGTATATTTTATGAGTAAGACAATTGGAATTATTAATGGTAGTTTGAGAAAAAATTCATTTTCGGGAAGCATTGCAGACTATGTAAAAAATCACGGGCCTGAAGGCTATGTGTTTAAAATCATCGATATCGGAAATCTTCCTCTTTATAATCAAGATTTTGATAATGAAGATCTGAATGAGTACACGGTATTTCGAAATGAAGTAAAGAATTTAGATGCCGTAATGTTCATTACACCAGAGCATAACCGATCTATTCCTGCAGCGCTGAAAAACGCTCTTGACATCGGTTCCAGACCTTATGGTGAAAATGTCTGGAGCGGCAAACCAGGTGCCGTAATCAGCCAGTCACCGGGCGGTATAGGCGGTTTTGGCGCAAATCATCATTTAAGACAGGTACTGGCTTTTCTAAATGTTTTAACCCTCGCTCAACCCGAAGCGTATATTGGTTCTTTTCATACATTAATTGATGAAAATGGGGCGTTAAATAACGAAGCTACCAAAGGATTTTTGGACGGTTTTTTAGCTGCTTTTGCTGCTTGGATTGAAAAATTATCTTAAATTACAC
>JAQSYE010000050.1 GCA_029256305.1 Lacrimispora sp.
TGGTCTGTCGGAGAGGAACCGAAGCACTTTCTCCTCATCCACCAGTCCATAATTGCACACGGCCATAATTTCGTCTAAAACCAGCAGATCAAACGATTCCTCTGCCGATTTTTTCAGCACAGTGTCAAGAAGTTCTGAATAATAGATTCCGGCTTCTTTCTTTTGTTCCTCAGTCATATTGGTGAAAAAGCCAAAACTCCGTTCGCAGGGCATAACAGTGACACCGGAAAGTGAGTGAAGCGCCAGTACTTCTCCGGAATGATCCGTCTTAAGAAACCTGGCAATGAGTACCTTTTTATTACAGCCGCTGGCACGGACCGCCAGACCGATGGCTGCGGTCGTTTTCCCTTTTCCATCTCCGCAGTAAATGTGAACACAAGATTCCATATAAGCCATCTCCTCCTTAATTTTTCTCCAGATACTCCCTTACAAAGCGGGATACTTCCTGCTTTTTACCGTATCTTTCTCTGACATAATTTATATGCAGCCGTTCCTTTGCCCTTGTCATTGCTACATAAAACATCCGTCTCTCCTCTTCTAAATCAGCTGGGAGAACCGCTTTCTGATGGGGTGTCACCCCCTCATTGGCATCTAAAATATAGACAATTTTGTATTCCAGTCCTTTGGAACTGTGCATGGTCATTAACGCCACGCCTTCCGCCTTTGTCTGCCCTGATTTTGCCCGGTTATTAAGCTCTTCTCCATACTCTTTCATATGTAGAAACCATTGGTCAAAAGACTGAAAGCCTGCCGCACTTTCTAAAAGCTGATCAGCCACCTCAAGCAGCTCCTCCGGCTTCATCCTCCGGTATTGGGCATATTCTTTTAAATAATCATCGTACCCCACTGCTTTCCGGATATAATTAACAGCTGCAACTGGCGCCATGTTTTTAATCATTCGCAAATCATATTCCAGCTGTTCAATCCGCTCCACCATAAAGCCCCGGTCCTGATAGAAAGATTTAAGTGACTCCCAGCTTACCGGATTGCCCTCCAGGGAATCTCTGCTGATATAGCGGTTGGGACGGTTGATGATCTGGAGCACATTGGCTCTCTGGCAATCTCCCTGAGCGGTTTTCATATAGGAAACCAGGTTCTGGGCAATCCAGTGATCATATAGATTTGGGACAGAATCTCTGGTGCAAAATGGAACATTATATTCCATGAATTTTTCAATTAAAAGTCTTGGACCTAAATTGGTGCGGTATAAAACTGCGATATCACTCAGCCCATACCCTGCTTTCCCGTAATCCAGAATCTCACCCACAATTTCCATGGTTTCTTCCTGAGGATCCTTCCATAGCCGGGTGATCACGGGCTTTCCCTGTCCCTTTTTTGTGACAATCTTTTTGGAAAAACGCATTTCATTGTGAGCAATCAGCTTGCCTGCTGTCTCCACAATATCTATGGTGCTTCTGTAATTAATATTTAAAAGGACCTTTTTTGCATTTTTATAATCCTTTTCAAACCCCAGCATGATTTTCGGCTTGGCTCCTCTGAACCGGTAGATGGACTGGTCATCATCTCCCACTATAAAAAGATTATCCTCAGGCGCCGCGAGCATGCGGACAATTTCATACTGTACCCGGTTTATGTCCTGAAACTCATCAACCAGGATATACTGGTATTTTTTCTGCCACGCTGCCAGAATGTCCTTCCTCTGAGTAAAGAGTTGGTGACACATCACCAGCATGTCGTCAAAATCAATTAAATTGGCTTTTCTCAGCCTGTCTTCATATCCCAGATACAGTTGTTTAAATATCTCCTCTGAGCAGTTTTTGGAGTAATAATGATCCAGCGAAATCATATCTCCCTTCACAGAACTGATCTCAGATAAAATGGAGGTCACGAAATCACCTTCGTCCTCCACTTCCACGCTACAGCGGTCCATCTCTTCTTTTACAAACCTGGTTTTCTGGTCTTCCCTGATAATGTTCCTTGCATCATAGCGATAGGCGAATTTAAGGATTCGGAAAAATATGGCGTGAAAGGTTCCAAAGCTGACAAAGGGAGCTGGATCTCCCATCAATGCATCGAAACGTTCTTTCATCTCCGTGGCTGCCGCCTTGGTGAATGTGATAACCAGAATACGGGACGGATCCACTTTATATTCCTCAATTAAGTGGCAGACTCTGTGTGTAATGGTAAAAGTCTTACCTGAACCCGGCCCAGCCAGCACTAACATAGGCCCATCCCGGTGAAGAATTGCTTCTTTCTGGGCGCCCTCATAGGTCACTTGTTGTTTCATGTTATCCTCCGTGTGAAACAAAGAAGCAGGAGTCCGGTCGTTCACCATTCCCCTGCTTTGATCTTCTTATCTATAAAGTTTCTTTGCTTAAAAGTTCGATTCCTTTTCTGATTCGATTTAAGGATTCTTCTTTTCCAAGGACTTCCATAATTTCCGTTGCACCTGCGGGAGTCATCTGTTTGCCTGAAACTGCAGTGCGGATTGGCCACATTACATAACCGGTCTTATATCCCTTTTCAGAAACAAATGCAGAAAGCGTAGCATAGAGTGTATCGTTGCTGTAGTCTTCCTGTGCCTCCAGAATCGGAAGGATCTCTTTTAACAGTGCAAGAGAGGTCTGGCTGTCCGTCTTCATCTTCTTATTGGAATACATGGAACAATCATATTCCGGGAGTTCCTCAAAGAAATCAATATGATTCTCTATATCAGGGAATACTTCAATTCTGGTTTTAACCATGGATGCGATTTTTCTTAAATCCAGATCTTTTTTAATTACCGCTTTCAGATAAGGGCTTGCCATCTCATAAAATGCGTCAGCATCCATCGCCTTCATATATTCACTGTTCATCCACTTAAGCTTGGTCATGTCAAACACGGCCGGGGATTTACTGATGTTGTGGTAATCAAATTCCTGAATTAGTTCTTTCAGAGAAAAAATCTCCTGGTTTCCTACCGGTGACCAGCCAAGTAACGCAACATAATTAACGACTGCCTCCGATATAAATCCCTGTTCAATTAAATCTTCATAAGAAGCGTGTCCGCTTCTCTTGCTTAACTTCTTATGTTCTTCATTGGTAATCAGCGGACAGTGTACATAAACCGGAACTTCCCAACCAAATGCGTCATAAAGACGGTTGTATTTGGGAGAAGATGATAAATATTCGTTGCCTCTTACCACATGAGTGATTCCCATAAGGTGATCATCCACTACGTTGGCAAAATTGTAGGTTGGATATCCATCGGATTTAATCAGAACCATATCATCAAGCTCTGAGTTATCAACGGTGATATCTCCGTATATTTCATCGTGGAATGTGGTGGTTCCATCAACCGGGTTATTCTGACGGATTACGTATGGCATTCCAGCTGCCAGATTGGCCTGTACCTCTTCCTTTGACAGGTGAAGGCAATGCTTGTCGTAAACCATGATTTCCTGGCCATCTACTGTTTTCTTTAAGGTGTCCAGTCGTTCCTGGGTGCAGAAGCAGTAATATGCCTCGCCTTTTTCCACCAGCGTTTTAGCATAATTAAGATACATTCCAAGAGCATGGCGTTCACTCTGGACGTAAGGACCGACTCCGCCATCCTTATCAGGACCTTCATCATGAACAAGTCCTGTCTCTTCCAATGTTCTATAAATAATCTCCACAGCACCTTCTACAAAACGTTCCTGGTCGGTGTCCTCGATACGGAGAAGAAAATCCCCTCCCTCATGTTTTGCTATCAGGTACGCATACATTGCAGTTCTTAAATTACCAACGTGCATACGACCTGTGGGGCTTGGCGCATATCTGGTTCTAATTCGATTCATTATAAACACACTCCTATATCTTCATTCTCGTGATGTTTCAGACAATTTTCATTATATAACGAACATCTGGAAAAAACAACAACTTAGCTCCATTTTTATTCCGTTCCTGGTCCGACAGTCTCTGCCTGGGAGTCCTCATCACCTGGACCAGTGCCAACTGCTCCTCCGGATTGGGGGTCACTGTCGCCAGGAAAAACAGGAGTTGTAGTCTCTCTGGGCTTTCCCATACCAGGCCCGATCTCCTGAGCCTTTGACGAATCATCCTGCTTTGGAAGTGAGAGAACACGGCTTACCGCATCATCAAGCGACTGTTTTAAACTGTCATAAGTCTCTGTTCCGTTTAACTGCTCTAAAAATGACTTGGCTGAAGTGATCTTATCATCAGTGGAACTGTCGCGATGATTCAGTCCGTTTAGTTCTGTAATAAGAGCCTGTAAAGAAGCCGCTGCCTGTTCCTGGGTCTGCCTGGCTGCATCTGAGGCCGCCTGATTCATCTGTGCCTGTGAGTCCTGCTGCTTACGTGCTTCTTCATCTTTCCATTTTTTTGTATCCGCCATTGCTGCTGCTTCTGCCACTGAGGAGAATAAATCTTTATTACCAGTCTCCTGGTCTGTTTTTTCGCCTCTGGAATCCACATTATATAGGGATACGGTAGAAGGCATATCCCAGTCCATTGGAGGCAGATCCTTATTGATTTCTGCCATAAAGTCGTGCCACATTTTACCTGAATATGTCTTTCCGTAAACTCCGGGCATAGCTCTTGGAGTATCATATCCCACCCAGATCGCGGTCGTATAATATCTGGTATATCCACAGAACCAGGTATCCTTACTGCTGTTTGTGGTTCCGGTTTTTCCTGCTGCCGGAACATTAATCCCCAGTCCGGAACCCGTTCCATAAGGTTTATCCAGGGTTCCTTTTAATACGTCGGTTACCATGTATGCCGTATCTTCTGTAAAGATTCTTTCATCTGCCTGATTGCCCTTATAAATCTCTCCGTCATACTGACTCTTGATGCTTGTAACGCAGGTTTTATTGCTGTATTTTCCCTGATTAGCAAGAACGGAATATCCTTTCGCCATATCCACAACTCTGGCGCCCTCAGTAAAACCTCCGATACTCATACTACTGTTTCCATTGTCCATATTGCTTAAGCCTACAAAATGCATTTTACCTAAATAGCTGATCCCTTTATCTACGCCAATATCTGTCAGTACCTGCCATGCCACCGTATTTAAGCTTCGGTTTAATGCTTCCCTTACAGAAACTTCTCCAAAATACTTACTTCCGCTGTTTTTTGGACCGTCATCAAATAAATGGTCATTGACCAGTCTGGAGGGATAATAAAATCCTGTTTCAAATGCAGGGGAATAATCAATTAATGGCTTAATGGTAGAACCTGGCTGCCGTCTGCTTAAAAATCCCCGGTTATATTCATCATCCGTTCCCCGTCCTCCTACAATCGCCACCACATATCCGGTCCGGTTGTCAACGCAGACAGCCGCGCCCTGCAAAGCAAATTTCCCATTCTCCTGTACTTCTGTAAATCCTTTTAAATGGGTATCAATGTTGTTTTGAAGCACCGTCTGCAGTTTGGAATCCAAGCTGGTATGAATTTCAAACCCTCCCTTGCGAACCATATCGCTTTTTGCCTGATACTGCTCCTGATATTCCTCCTTATAGGCATCATACGAAGCCTTATTAGGAAAAACATATTGAAATACAAAGTCGTCATTCTTCATCAGTTCCAACACTGCGGAATGTATGGCATAGCTGGTCTGATAATTCTCCGTTGTTCCGCCTTCATATACCTTGGCAACGGTAAGGGGTTGGGCTTTGGCATTCTCCTGCTCTTCCCTGGTGATGAATTTGCAAAGTGCCATATTGTCAATTACCTGATCCCGTTTCCATTTAGAAGTGTCGGGATGGGCCACCGGATCATATCTGGATGGATTGTTGCTGATTCCGGCAAGCGTTGCTGCTTCCCAGATGGTCAAATCCTTTGCTTCTTTATCAAAGTAATAACGGCTCGCCTCGGATACGCCATAGCTCCGGTTTGCATAGAAGTTGGTATTGCAGTAAAATTCCATAATATCCTTTTTGGAATACTTGTCCTCCATCCGTGGTGCTGCAAAAAATTCCGTTATCTTTCTCTGAATGGTTCTCTCCTGGGTCAAATAGGTATTTTTAATTACCTGCTGGGTAATGGTGCTGCCGCCCTGAGTTGCCACCCCTTTGTTTTTCACGAAAACCAGACCTGCTCTTAAAAGTCCCTTGTAATCAATTCCATGATGCTTATAGAATCTCCTGTCTTCCTGGGCTATGTAAGCATTCTGAAGATTTTCGCTGATATCCTTAATCGGTACATATTCGTAGTGACCGGAATTAATGGTTCCGATTAAGTTTCCTTCTGAATCATAAACTCTTGTATCCATTGGCTGTGAAAAATCAGTTCTGGAGGTCTGACTTATAATTAAGT
Source organism: Lacrimispora sp. (assembly GCA_029256305.1). GTDB lineage: Bacteria > Bacillota > Clostridia > Lachnospirales > Lachnospiraceae > Lacrimispora. The sequence continues at coordinate 6,259 of JAQSYE010000050.1, forward strand.
CGGCCTTTTCCTTGCATGACACAATCTCATCCTGATATTTGAAAAATACGACGCCTCCAGCCAGGCACCCTATCACCATTGCCAACAGAAATACGAAGAGAATGATCTTTATGGGACGAAAAAATAGATACCAAGCACTTTTTCGTTTCCTGCTTTTCTTCCCCATAATAACCTGCCTCCTTCTTTTCTTTTATGATATGACAAAAACGGGAAGTCTCTTAAATAAGACTTCCCGTTTGTTACAAGCTGATGACGGGATTCGGACCCGTGACCTCCTCACTACCAATGAGGTGCGCTACCACCTGTGCCACATCAGCATTTCTTTGGTTCTTCGCTCGAACCTCGTATATCATAGCATGGGAAAATCTATTTGTCAACGTTTTTTATGAGTTTTTTATAATACACATGTAACTACAAAAATTCTACAATTACTTCACAAAAATGCTCTCTTTTCAAGCCGAAACTGACCAGGAAAGAACGGGTTTCCCCATCCTTTCCTGTACCATTTTTTTATAAAATGCCTTGAAAACTCTCTCTTAACGTATCACAGGAATGGCCGAATTGCTTCATCTCGTCCTCTGTAAGGGAAAGAGATAAAATTCGCTGAATGCCATTCTTATTTATAATACACGGAACTCCAGCATATACGTCATTCTGACCATACTCGCCTCTGAGCATAGTGGATACGGTAAAGACGCTGTTCTCATCTCCAAGGATTGCTTTTGTGATTCTTGTCAGTGCCATTCCGATTCCGTAATAGGTTGCCTGCTTTGCATCAATGATCCGGTAAGCTGCTCCACGTACTTCCTCTTCAACCCGCTTAAGCTCTTCTCTGCAGACCATATCCTCTTCCCCGCCGCTTCCGCAAAGAGACAGTATGGGTTTGGTAGCAATCATGGCCTGGCTCCACGGCACGAATTCACTGTCACCATGTTCTCCCATCACATAGGCATGGACATTTCTTGGATCCACCCGAAGGGATTCCCCAAGCAGATACCGTAGTCTTGCCGTATCTAAAGCTGTACCGCTTCCTAAAACCCGCTTGGGATTAAAGCCGGAAAGAGAATAGGTAATTCTGGCCATAATGTCTACCGGGTTGGTTGCAACGAGAAAGATTCCATTAAATCCAGACTCTGTTACCGGCTGCACAATGGATTCAAAGACGGAAGCGTTGCGTTTTAACAGATCAAGTCTGGTCTCTCCCTGCTTTTGCGCCACACCTGCACAGATCACCACAATATCCGCATCGGAACAATCCTTGTATTCTCCTGCATAAATCTTCATATGATATCCAGAAAAAGCCAGTCCATGATTTAAATCCATGGCCTCTCCCTCTGCTCTTTTACGGTTAATATCAATTAATACAAGTTCATCACAAATTCCCTGATTTAGCATGGAATAAGCATAACTCATTCCAACCATTCCTGTACCTACAAGCGCAACTTTTCTTTTATCTGTTCTCATATTTTATGCCACTCTCCTATTCTTATTATAGATAGTGTTACTGCATGAAATGGAAACTATGCGTTTAATATTCCCCGCTCGATTTTTTTTGACATCAATTCACTGTTACTGCTGTAAATAATTGCACTTTCTTTTGAAATCCTGTCTTCTTTATAAAGTTTCAGCAGACTGGAATCCATGGAACGCATTCCTTCCGACTGGCCGGTGGCTATGACAGAATCAATCTGATGCGTCTTGGACTCCCGAATCATATTACGAATTGCATTGTTAAAAAACATGATTTCAAATGCCGGATACACACCTCCATCTACGGTAGGTATCAGCTGCTGGGAAATTACAGCCTGCACCACCATGGACAGCTGCATCCGAATCTGCTGCTGCTGATTGGGGGGAAAACTGTCAATAATACGGTCAATGGTATTGGCTGCTCCCACTGTATGAAGCGTCGATATCACCAGATGACCGGTCTCTGCTGCAGTCATGGCAATCCGGATTGTTTCGTAATCCCTCATCTCCCCAACCAGTATCACATCCGGTGCCTGGCGCAGAGCCGATCGAAGTCCGGTCACGTAGCTGTCAGTATCCGTTGTGACCTCACGCTGGGTTACTACGCTCTGTTTATGGCGGTGCAAGTATTCCAGCGGATCTTCCAGAGTGATAACATGGGCATTTCTTGTATTGTTAATCTTGTCAATAATACAGGCAAGGGTGGTTGTCTTTCCGCTTCCTGCAGGTCCTGTTACCAATACAAATCCTTTGGTCAGCCTTGCTGCATCCATCACGGACTCCGGAATATGAAGTTCCCTATAATCAGGAAGATCAAAGTTCACCACCCGGATCACTGCAGCCAGCGAGCCTCTCTGGCGGAATACGCTGGATCGGAACCTTGAGACTCCGGGTATTGCAAAGGAAAAGTCATCATCACCATGTTCCCTTACTTTTCCCATGTCTCTTTCTCCTGCCAGCTGATAAAGCTCCGTAATCAGCAGCTCCATCTGGGCCGGGTACAGTTTCTCTTCACTCTGGTAAACAATTCTGCTTCCTATCTTATAGGAAAATGGCATACCGGGCACAAGAAAGATATCGGATGCCTTCTGTGCCACAGCAGAACTTAACAAATCTATTACCTTCATATTCCAATCTCCTGCTCTGTCAATTCCCGCCCTTCCAAACCGGCATGGAATGATCAATTTCATATTCTTCTGTCTGAATTACTTTCCACTGGGATACTTCTATCTTTCCACTTTGATCCGGCAATACGTTAAGCTTTATAGAGAGAGATTGGGACCGTTTCATGGGAATCTGAGTGGATATGATTCCGGTTTGAGAATCATAATAATCCCCTAATTCCCTGGATAGCGTATTTTGAACTGTCTGCAAATCCCCAGTTTCTTTCTGTGCATGATCCACAGTCTGCAACGCCAGTTGGTAAAAGATCTCCCCCTCTTTATCCGCTCTGTAATATTCCGTAACCGAATCTGCATTTCTCTGGGCCAGATTCCACTCACTTTTGGCTGTACTAAGAGAAAGCATCCCAAAAGTAACCAGACAGAGAATCATGAAGATTAAAATAAGAGTAGGAGTTCCGATATTGGCCCTGTAGCCAATTTCCTGTTTCGCCATATGCCTCCTCCTTTACTCAATTGTTTCATGCCGGCTTACCGCCAGGGTATAAAGTGTCTTTCCGGCCTTTGATACAGTCACTTGCGCCTCCAGTTCGCTTATGAATTTTACTTCCCCATAATAGACTGCATGGAGCTGGTCGGCGGTATTTCCTTTTTTGTCAAACAACATGGTATAGGTCTCCACCGGAGAATCCTGTTTCAGACCATTTAAACGGTTCGTCAGTCCAGCGTCCCCCTCTGCCTTCCAGATCTCAGCTGTGCTTTGGGCGATTAAAACGCTCTCATTTAGATCAGCGGCTTTTTTGCTGAGTAAGTCTGCCTTTACAAATGCCTGAATGCAGACAGATGCGCACAAAAGGAAGAAAAACACAGCCACAATCATCTCCATCATCATTACATTGGACCTGTTTTTTCTATTCATCTTATGCCCCTCCACTTCTTAAAGAAAGAAAGAGCTGGCTTCCTGTTTCACCCTCTGATTTCAGATGGAGGAGATGATTCTCTATGTCCATTGTGATTTCTGCACATTCCAATATCTGATTTCCATCTTGAATGGATAAACCGCTTTCCTGATCTGCAAACAGCTCCCACAAGCTTCCGTCACGGTAATAAATCTGTGTCACGTATCCCTTGTCCTCTATGGTTTGCTTTAATGTAAGAACCTGTACTCCTTCGACTTCTGTAAGTGATACGGCACCACTCTCGTCTGCCTGCCTGACCTTATTTGCGATATAGCTAAAAGCAATATCCTTCTGATAGGTAAGCTCCGATCTTTCATTGATGTTTTCATAAACTCTGCCGCCGATTAAGATCAGAAACAGTGCGCACATCACAAATACGAGAAATAAAAGGAGAGGAAACACGATTGTTCCCAACCGGCTTTTTGGTATTTCTTTTCCTGCCATGGCCACCTCTCTATGGATTCTGTAAATTAACCGTGATATCCGGCATGAAATTAGATGCGAATCCGCTGTAAAATACATCATAGCGTTCTTTGTCGATTTTAATTCCGTAATTTTCTTCTAAGTATTCCACGCTGGGCGGATATCTTCCTTCAATGGCATAGCACTGAACCGACGCCCTGCGTATGGCATCCCGTAATGTCTCTGCTCCCCGTTCTCCGGATCGCTTTGAAAAGGTCAATGCAGAGGTGGCAAAAAGTACAACGGCGAGGGAAAACGCGCCTATGGATACCAGCTGACCAATCAGCTCTTTTCCTGTTTCCTTTTGTTTTTTCATAGACGCCTCCTAGCCGATGGCAGACAGGACGCCAATTAACGGCAACATAACCGATAAAAGAATCATGCCTACAGAAACTGCCAGAACCGCTATTACAGTGGGTTCAAACCGGCCAATCATCTTTTCTGTGGCGAGATCTGCCTCTTCCTCGTAGCTTTTTGATATCTCTGACATCACGCTGTCCAGACGGCCGCTTTTTGTGCCCACTTTTATCATTTGAATGTAAAATCCATTAAAAAGTCCGGTATTCTTCATCGCGCTGTAATAATCGATTCCTGCTTCCAGCTGACTGCCGCATTGGCGTATTTTTTCTTCCACTGCCGGATTTTCAACCAGTTCTCCAGCAAGTTCCATGCCTTTTTCTAAGTCCAGACCACTTTTTAATGTCAGAGAAAGAACTGCAGTAAAACGGCGGTTTGCTATGGACCTGGATATTTTGCTTCTTCGTTTCAACCAGTTAATCAATCGCTCTGCGAGAAGGAACTTTTTACCGTTTCTCCCCATAATCCATACAAAAAATGCCGCAATCGCAAGGAGAAGAATGATTACCAGCGAAACGGCGCAAAATATTCCTCCCAGTCTTGTTGCAGCAACTGATACCGGCGGCATCTGGGCCCCCAGCTGTTTATATACCTTTTCAAATACAGGCATTACCCTTGTAAACAGCACAAAGAGAACAATCAAAAGCATCCCAATCATCATAGCCGGATAAGTAACCGCATTCTTCATGTTCTTCATCATAATATGTTCTTTTTCATAATATCCGGCAAGAGACTCCGTGATCTGATCCAGTGTACCTGTCTCTTCTCCAAGCCTTGCCATCCGAACCATATAAGCCGGATAAGCTCCGGTTTCTTTCAATACTTTGGAAAACGGATTTCCCAGTTCTGCATCCTCTGCCATGGATAAAAGCAGCTTCTTTTCTCCCTCATGCTGAGCATCCTCCGCCATAACAGACAATCCCTCGTCAAGAGGGATCGCTGCATGAAGAAGAATGGAGATCTGAAGGCAGAATGCAGAAAGTTCCCGGGCAGAATACTGTTTTTTCTCTACTTTTGCCATCTGTCCTTTCTCCCTTTTCATTCCATTCATTAGTACGTATATTTTGCCTTATAATTCGAACTGTTTGTAATATAATCCTTAATGGAAGGATCATTCTTTCCTGAAGAGGCAAAGGTTGGATCCATCAGTTTCCACTGAGAACCGTCAAAATAAATGATGTTATCCACCCAGCCCTGTCCTTCTATGTACACACTTACCCATGCGTGATAGAGGCTTCCTGTATATCCCACGATCAGCTTGGTTGGGATATTCTGAGAACGAAGCATGGCTGTCATGACAGCTGCATAGTCAAAGCAGATTCCTTTTTTCACAGACAGGACATGATCCACATCTGGTAAGTAACCCGACTGGACTGTATTGGCAAGTGCTGTGTCGTATGTGAAATTCTGAACAACGTAATTATATACATTGCTTACAACGCCCAGAGCGTCTGCTGCAGGGGCGGCAACCTCTGCGCCTTTTGCAACTACGGCGCTTCCGGCAGTAAAATTCACATACTGGTTGGGATACAGAAACGGTTCATACTCATTTGACAGCGTTACGTTTATGCTGTTGTTTGATTTTACCGCATACTGGTTTCCGGAAACCTGCTCCAATACCCGGACTGTATAGGTTCCGTTTCCTTCGGTCAGCGGGAACACTTCATACGCTGATCTGGAATTCAAATCATAAGTATAAGCCTCTCCTCCGCTTTTTAAAACCTGAACCTTAATTTTGGCCGAATCACCTGTATACTGTACCATCACATACCCGTGACCGGCATTGGATGCATCAAGTAGAACTGAATTGCTGTTATAAGTGACTGTTCCTGATGCCTGGGGAACCTTAACGCTGCTGCCCGCAGGTTTGGAGTAAAGAGGAACTGCCTCATCTTTAATCGTAACAACTGTCTTCCACTCTGTAGATTCTGCTGTCTGATCTGCAGATGCGATCCGGTTTGCCGGCGCACAGCCGTTTAAGGAAAACAACATGGCTGCACAGACAGCCGCGGCAGCCGTACTTCTTTTTCTCATACTCATCATCTCCTAAATGGGTTATCCCAAACGCTGCCTTACAATTTCGTAAGCCATCACGCCTGCAGCTACTGAGGCATTGAGAGAATCAATGTTTCCCTTCATTGGGATGGAAGCAACCATATCGCAGGTTTCTTTCACCAGTCTGCCGACTCCACTTCCCTCACTGCCAATTACAAGACCAATCGGTCCTTTTAAATTCAGGCTGTACATGCTCTCACCTTCCATATCCGCACATACAAACCACATTCCCTTTTTCTTTAGTTCTTCCATGACAGCGGTTAAATTCGTCACTTTGGCTACCGGTGTATAGTTAAGAGCACCTGCAGAAGTCTTTGCCACTGTGGCTGTTAAACCTACTGCTCTGCGCTTAGGTATAATAACACCGTGAGCACCTGCCAGGTTAGCCGTACGGATAATGGCTCCCAGATTATGAGGATCTTCAATTCCGTCAAGCAGGAATAAAAACGGAGGTTCTCCTTTTTCCTCTGCTGCCTTTAATAAATCTTCCACTTCTGCATATTCATAAGCAGCTGCATGGACGATTACACCCTGATGGTGGCCTTCCTCAGACATCTGATCCAGTCGTTCTTTTTCTACAAAGTTAACAATGGTATCTGTCTTTTTGGCTTCCCTTAATATGGATTGGATTGGGCCATCGGATACACCCTTTTGTACATACAGCTTGTCAATGGTCTTTCCGGAACGGAATGCTTCAAGCACCGCATTCCTTCCTTCTATTATAAATTCTTCTATCATTCCAGTTCTCCTATTCTTTTAAGCCCCCTGCTTACCACCCAAATCAAACGTTCCATACTGCCGATCAAATAGAGATAACCGCATAAAGCCTCAAAACCGGTTGCGGTTCTGTAATCTGCCACTGTAGCGTGTTTGGCTGTTGTGGCAGATTTGGCATTGCGTCCCCGTTTGTATACTGTAATCTCCTCCTGAGTTAGCTCTTCCCCTTCTATCAGACTTCTGATGATGTCCGCCTGAGCCTTTGCGTTCACCAGTCTGGCACTTTTCTTGTGCATGTTATTCACTTGTGTACTTCCGTGATTCATAACCTTCGTCCGAATAATCAATTCGTACACTGCGTCACCAATATAGGCCAGCGCAAGAGGAGAATAACTTGTAATATCCACTTCCTTTAATTGAAGGGTATCTGCAAAAAAATCAGCAAATGCAGACATTGAACTTATATTCTCTTCCATTTTACGCCTTCCCTGGTGTCCTCCAGAACAATGCCCTGATCTAGCAGTTTTCCCCGGATTTCATCAGCCAGCGCAAAGTCCTTGTCTTTTCTTGCCTGCTGTCTTGCTGCAATCATGGCTTCAATCTCATCAGCAAGAATCACTTCTTCCTTTTCTGTGATAATGCCTAAAATGCCGCAAAGCTTTTCAATAGTATCTTTTAATAATGAAACATATTCCAGAGAACTTTCTTCATCTGTGGTAGAATTGCTTAGTTTTACCAATTCAAAAACAGCGGATATGGCATCTGCCGTATTAAAATCGTCGTCCATGGCAGCTTCGTATTTCTCCACCAGAGCATTGATCTGATTTTGGTCTTCCTTCTCAAGCATACCTTCTGTCTTAGCTGCTGCTTCGAGACTCTTTAACTTATCAACAGCAGTCAGGATACGATCCAATCCGTTTTTCGATGACTCCATTAGATCTGCACTGAAGTTTAGCGGACTTCTGTAATGGGCGCTGAGCATAAAGAAACGGAGCACCTGAAGATCATATTTTTCACTGATATCACGGACTGTAAAGAAGTTGTTCAAAGATTTTGACATCTTCTTATTGTCAATATTAAGAAATGCGTTATGCATCCAGTATTTTGCAAATTCTTTTCCGTTTGCTGCCTCGCTCTGTGCGATCTCATTCTCATGATGAGGGAAGATTAAATCCTCACCGCCTGCATGAATATCGATCTGATCTCCCAAATATTTCTTGGACATCACCGAGCACTCGATATGCCAGCCGGGACGGCCGTCGCACCAGGGAGATTCCCAGTAAGGCTCTCCTTCTTTTTTTGGTTTCCAGAGTACGAAATCGGAAGGCTCTTCCTTTTCCTCTTCTCCCGTTACCTTCAGTTCACGAAAACCTGACTGTAAATCCTCCAGGTTTTTATGTGACAGTTTTCCATACTGTTCAAATGATTTTGTTCGGAAATAAACGGTGCCATCCTTTGCTGCATATGCATGACCGGAATCAATCAAATCCTTTATCATATCCAGCATGCCGCAGATTTCTTCCGTAGCAAGAGGATTCTTGGTCGCCGGTTTTACATTCATGGCTTCCATATCCTTTTTACACTCTTCAATATAGCGCTTGGATACCGCGTCCGCATCAACGCCCTCTTCTATGGCTTTTTTAATAATTTTGTCATCCACATCGGTAAAGTTGGAAACAAAATTCACGTCATAGCCTTTATATTCAAAATATCTCCGTACTGTATCAAATACGATCATCGGACGTGCATTGCCGATGTGTATCAGATTATACACCGTAGGACCGCAGACATATATCTTCACCTTCCCGGCCTCTAACGGTATGAATTCTTCTTTTTGCCTGGATAACGTATTAAATATTTTCATGCTGTCTCCCTTCTCCTCCTGTTATTCATGTTTGCCGCAGCCTTTACAGCCCTGACAGCCATTTTGCATGATTCTGTCATCATAACAGTAATCCCCGACAGAAGTCAAAAGAGCAATGGCCTGAGAAGAAATCCCTTCTCCTCTTCCGGTAAATCCAAGCCCTTCCTCTGTTGTCGCCTTCACATTCACCTTATCAACAGGCAGATTAAGTGCACCGGCTATATTCTCAGCCATTAAGGGTCTATATGATAAAAGCTTTGGCTTTTGGGCTATAATTGTGGAATCAATATTCTCCACCACATACCCATTCTCTTCCAACAAACCTGCCACATGCTTTAACAGTTCCATGCTGGAAACTCCTTTAAACTTTGAATCCGTATCCGGAAAATGCTCCCCGATATCACCTAACCCGGCAGCTCCAAGTAAAGCATCTATAATTGCATGGGCAAGCACATCTGCATCCGAATGGCCTAAAAGTCCCTTTTCATAAGGAATTGTCACTCCCCCAAGAATTAAATCTCTGCCTTTTGCAAATTTATGAACATCATATCCCTGTCCAATTCTCATTATTTTTCCTTTCCTATATAAATAGATCAGATCTTAAACGATCATACGAAGTTTCTTTCCGATACACCGGATCACCACATCATTCTGACAAAAGCAGCTTTCTCCATCTACATGAACCGCCATGGGACGATCCATATGAATGTGAATCTCTTCGCAGGAATAGAAACGGATTCCTTTGTTCACGGATTTTTTTCCCATGAGGGAATTAAGCAGTACACTAACAAGCTTTCTCTTATTTCTGGTATTCATCACGCAGACCGACAGTTTTCCGTCTTCAAAATCTGCATCCGGCGCGAACTTGAATCCTCCGCCTTCATATGGATGAATGTGGGCCGAAATAAAAAAGGCATGGTTAAACTCAATCTTCTGCACTCCATTTAGTAAAATATATCCCTTACAAGGCTTTGCTGATAACAACTGTCTGATACCCACAAGTAAATAGGCCAGCTTTCCAATCCGCAGCCTGTGAAGCAGCCCTTTGGTTCTTGAATACAGTAGATTATGACAGACCGCAGCATCCATACCGATTCCGGCACTGACCATAAAACGCCGGTGGGAGATCTCACTGTCTCCGTATGACAATACTCCGTAGTCCATCAATTTATAATATTTGGGATGCAGAATCTTATTTAAACATCGGACCGGATTCTTTGGGAGTTTTAAGCTTCTTGCAAGATCATTGCCAGATCCTGCGGGAATATAACCAAGTGTAACACAACTGCACATGGAATATCCATCAAGAATCTCATTAACTGTCCCATCGCCTCCAACCGCGATGATTACATTGGATTCTTTACACCCTTCAGTTAAATTTTTTGCAAATATCTTTGCGTCTCCTGGCCTTTCAGTTAAATATGCCTGATATTCCACACTGGAATCCTTTAATGTCCGCTCCAGCTTATCCCAGATAATTTTACCCCGTCCGCAACAGGAGTTCGGGTTAACAATAAAATAGTACATGGAATCCCTCCGCTTTTTGCTATTTGTAAGTATAACATAAAACATCAAAAATGAATATAAAAAAAAGGAAAAAGGTCTGGGTGCTATGTCGAAATAGATCGAATCTTTTATTTTATTATTTTTGTTACACTTATATTATTTCTTTATTGCGTTTCTTCCACACTTTTTATATAATATTCTTAGATTTGTCAGTCAGGTTTGAAGCCTGCTGCAAATAAATATAATTAACGGGGGTATTTTACATGAGAAAATTGCAATTATTTTTCGTTGCTGCGTTATTGACCGCAGCATTCAGCATGACCGCTTATGCAGCTGAATGGAAAAATAACGATCAGGGGTGGTGGTATGAGAATGACGACGGTACCTATCCTGCAAACAAACTGGAAAAAGTTGGGGAAAACTGGTTTTATTTTAATGAATCCGGTTACGCTCAAGCCGGTTTTGTTAAGCTTGATACCGGATGGTATTATCTATCTGACAACGGAATCTGCCAAAATCCCATCGATCCTGCAACGCAGCTGCCAGTAGGTGCTCCAAATGGCGGTTGGATTGTATATGATGAATTTTTCGGAACCAAAGAAGAGCTTGGTGCTGTATATTACAATAACTTTTACTGGATAAAGTTTTATGATGTGCAAGAGCCAGATAGTTATAATTCGAACACAGGCAATTATATTGGGTCTTAAAAGATATGCGATTGGTCAGTGTCATAGATGCTTACCAATCGCTTTATCTGTATCATTCGTGAAAGCAAAAAAACACATATTAATCCGACTTAATCATCAAATTAACATATGTTTTAAGTAGCGGAAGGGAGATTCGAACTCTCGACACCACGGGTATGAACCGTGTGCTCTGGCCAACTGAGCTATTCCGCCATATTCAATTCTTTGATAAGCGATTGCTTATCAGTGGGACCTACAGGGCTCGAACCTGTGACCCTCTGCTTGTAAGGCAGATGCTCTCCCAGCTGAGCTAAGATCCCAGTGCTTGTCAGGAGCTTTTATTTACTTTCGTTCCCGACTGCTTCATTAGTATAATATGAATTGTATTAATTGTCAACACTTTTTTGTCAATTTTTTTCATTTTTTAAATAGTGTTATAAAACCCTGATTCCTGCGTGGTTTCCTCCCCTTTTTCCCCTGTTTGGAACAGGTCAAAAAGCTCTTTATAATAGGTCTGATAGATACTTTCTTTTCTCCAGATAAAGGAAAAATCATGACATAATTCAAAATCCTCCAGATGTATCTTTCTTAAAATTCCTTCTTCCAATTCCCGTTTCACAGCTGTCTCATATAAAAAGGTAATGCCCTTCCCACTGGCAGTCATTTGCTTTATTGCTCCGATGTTGTTGATCTCCACCCGGTTGGTAAAATCCTGAAGGAGAAGATTCTTTCCTTCCAGATACCGTTCTAACACATATCGGGTCCCTGAACCGGACTCTCTGATAAGAATGCGTTCCTGGAGAAGATCCTCCATTCTCTTCACTTCTTTATGAAATACATAATCCGCTGCACACACCGCTGCAAAAGGCTCCGAATCATAAACCAGAAAATCATATTCCTTCTTTTGAAAAAATCCTTCCACAAGAGCAAACTCAATCTTTCCTTCATTGAGTTTTTGAAGAAGCTCCCTGGTATCCGCCACAATCATCTGTACAGAAGAATCTGGATATACCTCTAAATATCTCATAAGTGCACTTGGCATCTTATATT